>JBPEXP010000078.1:0-3712 GCA_052031475.1 Flavobacteriaceae bacterium
CTCTGCCGTAAGAACTCCAACCCTGCTATTATTGCTGTCCGGTGTGGTTATGATCCTGACCCTGTGGCTTTCAACCAAGGCTCTGTACGTAACCGAAACAGAGATCAATTTGGCCAGGGAAGGCGAAGGACAGGAGCGGTTTCAGCCCAATTTTCTTTCAAGGCATGTTGTGAAACTGTCCATCAAAGCCTACGAAAATATCAACGGAGTCATACCCTTATCGGTCAGGGAAAAAATAGACCGTCGCTTCTACAAGCCCTATGTTTTTACCCCCGCAGGGCAGGCAAAGAACAAACCGGCCTTTGACATGATCCGGGCATCCGTAAACCTCATGGTTGCCAGCGTTCTTATTTCAATAGCCACTTCCATGAAATTACCTTTATCTACCACTTATGTAACTTTCATGGTGGCCATGGGAACTTCACTGGCTGATAGGGCCTGGGGATCGGATAGTGCCGTATACAGGGTGGCAGGTGTTTTTAACGTCATCGGAGGTTGGTTCCTTACCGCCATAATCGCTTTTACCGCAGCAGCCCTTGTTGCCTTTCTAATTCATCTGGGAGGCATCATAGCCACCGTCATATTATTGGTTTTGGCAGCCGTACTGCTGGTAAGGAATTATATAAATCACAAAAAGACTGCGCGGCAGATCAAGGAAAGTTTTGGATTGAGAAAGGCCGAAAGCCGTTCCATCCAGGGAGTTATTGTTGAGAGTGCGGAGAATATTTCCAATGTGATCGCCAGAGGTAATAAGATCTACACACAATCCATCAGAGGTTTATCCACGCATAATCTGGATATACTCAAGAAAAACAAAAAGCAGGTCAACAAACTATCCAACGAGATCGATGGTCTTCGGGATCATATCTATTATTTTATCAAAAACCTGGAAGATACCAGTGTAGCGGCTACAAATTTTTATTTAGACATGCTCGACTACCTGCAGGACATTGCCCAGAGCCTGGAATACATCGCCAAAATAGGTCATAAGCATGTTAACAATAATCATAAGAGACTGACGTATTCACAGATCAAGGAGCTCAAGGAAATAGACCTGGCTGTAGAGGATCTTCTTAAGAAATCACGAGAGGCTTTTGAAAATCAATCCTTCGCAGAAGTGGAGGATGTACTGAACAGAAAAGACGAAATTCTGCAGATGGTATCCGACAAGATCGCCGAACAAATTTCCCGCACCCGTTCTGAGGACAGTAGTCCAAAAAATACGACGCTGTATTTTAATTTTCTCACCGAGACCAAAGATCTGATCTCTTCAATCATTAATCTGCTTGAAATGTACTACAAAGAGTACGACAGCAGGGTGGAACCTGCAGGCATTGAAGAGTAACACCCTTTAATTTATCTCAGCATTATGAAAAAATAAACCCCGGCATTAAACCGGGGTTTCACACTAAAACTATATGTCTGAACTACTTGTCTATAACAAGAGCTTCAGCATTATCGTACTTAACTACATTAACGACCTTGTTATCTGCAAAGTCTACTTCTTTAATGCCGTCCTTATTCCAAAAGAACCACTTTCCTGTCCTTAGCCCCTTTTGGTACTCCCCCATAGCGATTTTCTTACCATCTGCATCAAACATATTCCACTCGTCATGTAACTTCCCATCCAGATAATAACCCATCTGGGCGATCTCACCATTATCGTGATAATAGGTGGCTTTTACCAATTTCCCGGACTTTTCGAACTTTGGCTGATGCTCCTGGGCCATAAGGGAAAGGGAGAACGTAAGCGCCAAAATGATTGTAAAATATTTCATATCGATACGGGAATAATAAATTGTTTCTTCTCTTTTCTAACGATTCAAAGATACGATTATTTTACCATTAAAAAATATTCAGATAACTATTTATTTACATTAACTTAACATTGATATATTATTACTCTGAATATCAATTTATTACTGTGTTAATTTAAAATTAATTCCCTTTCTCATAGATTACATTTTATCTGATAATTCTGCCTTTTCTCTTATGCCGCCCAAGGATTGTTTGCTATCCTTAATGAAAACTGCTCATGACCTAAGTCATAGGAGATCTTATGGTTCAGAATTAATTTTACCACCAAAACAAAACTCCCTGAATCACAGGAATCACTTAATTCTAGAACATATGAAAAAGCTACTAACAGGTTTATTCATTTTTGGCCTAACCACCCAAATCCTCGCCCAGATCACACAGGTGGAACAGCTTTCTGAAGTTGTGGTCACTGCCGTGAATTACAAGTATCTCAACCAGACTGATAATATGGATGCGGCTATACCGGTACAGGTACTTCAGCGAAAAGCCGCCGCCTATGATGTTCAGTCCCAGGACTTCTACCAGGATGATTATGACTTCTACACCGTTTCATTCTATATCCCCGATGGAAAACTGGTAGCCGTCTACAATCCGGAAGGTCAGATCCTGAGGACGATTGAGAAATTTAAGGACGTGCGCCTTCCCAAAGCAGTCAGCCAGTCATTAGCCGACAGATTCCCGGGATGGGAAGCGGTTAGCGATGTGTACCGCATCACCTTCAAAGAAGGTCGGGGTGCCAAGAAAGTCTATAAACTTAAACTGAGAAACGGCGACAAGATCATGCGTGTGAAGATGAATGAAGACGGAGATTATCTCTAGCAAACTAGCCAGGTCCTTTAAAGGACGAATTTCAAAACCCTGATGATTTTCATCAGGGTTTTTTTCATCAACGGTAAAAATTCATTTCATCCATATAGCGCCAAACTGCTTCGGGTAACATGGGTCTAACGTTCTTGCCGGCCTTGTGCTCTTTCCTTATAAAGGTAGAAGAGAGTTCCATAATCGGGGCATCGATAAAGTGCACCCCTGCCTGCTCCTTAAAAGAATTCTTATCACTGCTTTCTCCTATCCTGGGATAGACATAAATTTCGTGGTTCTCTAATATGGCTTCGTAATTCTTCCACTTGTGAAAACTTTTCAAATTGTCTTCTCCCATAATGAGGGCAAACTGATATTCCTTGCCATGCAATTCTTCCAGCTTCAGCAGTGTGTGAATCGTATAGTTGGGCTGGGGCATGTCAAATTCCACCTTACTGGCCTTTAATTTGGGATAGTCTCTGATGGCCTCATAGACCATTTGGTAGCGGTGATTGTTGTCTAAGAGGCTCTGCTTGGTCTTAAAAGGGCTTTTGGGCGTGATCACAAACCAAATTTCTTCCATTTCGGTAAATTCGGCCATGTAATTAGCTATAACCAAATGTCCGATGTGGATCGGATTGAAAGTCCCGAAAAACAAGCCGACTTTTTTCATGAACTACAGATCAAATGAATTAGATTTCCTCTTCACCCTTCCCATCAGCAGCACCTACAAATTCGGCCACCATCTGATGAGCCTCTTTCAGTGCCTGATCCAGGTCGTAATTCTTGATTATTTTGTCAAACTGGGGTGCCGTAGCCATTTCCACCGAGGCCTTGGCAATACGCATATTGATCTTGTCATCACTCTCCGTACTCCTTTTCTTGAGGCGGATCTTTAATTCGTCCACACTTGGCGGCTTTACAAAGACAGCCAGGGTCTGCTCCGGGTATTTCTTTTTGATCCTGAGCCCACCGGCCACGTCTATGTCAAAAATGACATTCTTTCCCAGATCCCAAAGCCTTTCTACTTCGCTCATCAGGGTTCCGTAAAAATTATCCCGGTAAACTTCTTCCCATTCCAGGAAGTCACCTTGTT
>JBPEXP010000079.1:0-1847 GCA_052031475.1 Flavobacteriaceae bacterium
GCTGAAGGGCCTGTAAAGTCTTACTTTGATCAAACCAGTCCTTTCGCCCTTATCGTTCAAAAGGCGTACTGTTTGTTCCAGGGTTTGACAAGAGGATCCCATGGCGATCACTACGCGGGTAGCTTCCGGGTGGCCAACATATTCAAAGGGTTGATAAGCCCTGCCGGTCAGCTGTTCAAAAATTTCCATATTTTTCGATACGATGTTGGCACATTGGGCATAGAGAGGATTGGAGGCCTCTCGTCCCTGGAAAAAGGTGTCCGGTCCCTGTGCCGTTCCTCTTATACAAGGTGAATCGGGGTTTAGGGCATTGTTTCTAAATTCTGTTAAGGATCTCCGGTTGATCATCCTGTTAATGATCTTATCATCAATTATTTGAATGGTATTGAACTCGTGGGACGTCCTGAACCCGTCAAAAAAGTGTAGGAAGGGTATGCGCGATTCCAGGGTGGCTGCCTGTGCGATCAGAGCAAAATCCATCGCTTCCTGTACGGAAGAGGCCCCAAGAAATGCATATCCCGTACTACGGACAGCCATAATATCGCTATGGTCGCCAAAAACCGAGAGCGCGTGGGTGGCGACAGAGCGGGTGGCCACGTGTATGACGTTCGGACTCAATTCACCCGCCATTTTGAACATATTGGGCATCATTAATAACAGGCCCTGGGATGCGGTAAAGGTAGTGGCCAGGGTTCCTGTTTGGCAAAGTCCGTGTAAGACTCCGGCAACACCAGCCTCGCTTTGCATTTCGGTTACTTCGGGTATTCCGCCATAAATATTTTTTTGGCCATTTGCACTCCATTTCTCCACCAGTTCAGACATTTCTGATGACGGGGTTATGGGGTAAATAACACAGGCCTCATTGACTTTATGTGCTATATAGGCCGCTGCCTGATTGCCGTTGAGTATGGCTTTGTTGGCTTTCATGTTTGGAAATAATAAGGAAGAAAAACTGCCCCCATAGCCCGGGGGCAGCAAGAGAATTGGTTTACTTTTCGAATTCTATCGAAACAGGTGTTGGGTTGCTGATGATGTCAAATACTGGAGAGAACTGAGCCAAATTTCTCAGTTGCTCTTCGGTGGCATCTGACTTCACTTTGAATTTCACCTGGATTCCATCAAATCCTTTTCTTACTTCGGGATCCAGACCCAGGAATCCCTGAAGGTCAGCACCGCCCTTGAGAGATGATTCCATACCTTCGATGTCTATCCCCTGAGCGGCTGCATGATAGGCAATAGCTCCGGTTAAACAGGAACCTAAGGCGTGCAGTACGATTTCTGCCGGCGTGGGTGCCAGGTCATCACCCAACAAAACATTGGGGTGATCAGCTTCCATGGTAAAAGTTTCTTTACGTGTAGTATCTTCTTCCCCTACTCCGTAAAAACTTTTGGCACTGGTTACGCAATGACCGCCATCGATCCAGTTGCTTTTAGCCCTAAATTCGAATTTGGCCAGTTCCGGATTTCCCTGTACCGCTTCAATGGTTGCCATCAATTGGTCAACATTTACTCCATTCTTTTTGTTTTCAGTTGTAATCATTTTAATAGTTTTTATGTTAAACAAAATCATTTGCACTAACAAAGGCATTTGTCATGCCAAAACTATATATATTTGATTATCAACATTTTAAATCATTATTTACAAATCAAATGATTAACGATATTTCGTAAAATAACGATTTGTCGTAATATAATTTACGAGATTTCGCAGATCAGACCGGTCTTGAGATTCCCAGGGATTTAATTTTGGAGGCCAATGTGGTGGGAGGTATTTTTAAGAGCGCGGCAGCACCATTCTTGCCAGAGATCTTCCAGGACGTTTTCCTTAGTGCCCTCAGGATATTCTC
>JBPEXP010000008.1:0-7544 GCA_052031475.1 Flavobacteriaceae bacterium
ATCAATACCCCGCTCAAACCTGAAAGATGCATCGGTGCTCAATCCGTGTCTTTTAGCGGTTTTGCGCACCGAAATGGGATCAAAATAGGCACTCTCAAGAAAAATGGAGGTGGTATCTTCCGTTACCCCGGTATTTATTCCCCCAAAAATCCCTGCGATACACATGGGCTTCTCCCCATCACAGATCATCAGGTCTTCCGGGTGCAATTCGTATTCTTCGCCGTCCAGGGTCATAAATTTTGTTCCGGGTTCCGCGGTTTTTACAATGATCTTGTTTTGGTGGATCCTCCGGGCATCAAAGGCGTGTAGGGGCTGACCCAGTTCATGAAGTACGTAGTTGGTTATATCTACTACATTATTTATCGGGTTCAAACCAATGGCTTTCAAGCGATTTTTTAGCCAGTCGGGAGAAGACTCAACCAGGAGGTTATTGATGGTAAGTCCGCAATACCTGGGAGCCAGGTCAGCTCGCTCTACGTTTATATCCATTTTTAGGGAGCGGTTGTCCGCGGCAAAACCACTTACGGAGGGAGTGATGAGGGACTTCTGGATCTTTTGTTGCAGCAAACCAGCTTTCAGGTCGCGGGCCACTCCATAATGGCTCATGGCATCGGCCCTGTTGGGCGTCAATCCAATTTCAAATACCTGATCGGATTCTATATCAAAAACCTCGGCACATGGTGTTCCAGGTTTTAAATCCTTTGCCAGGACCATAATACCGTCATGACTATCTCCCAGCCCTAATTCGTCTTCGGCACAGATCATTCCATGACTTTCCTCACCGCGGATCTTTCCTTTTTTGATTTTCCATTCCTCACCTTCCTCATTGAACAGGCTGCTTCCTATAGTGGCCACCGCTACATTCTGTCCTTTGGCCACATTGGGAGCCCCGCAAACAATCTGAACCGGATCTCCCTGGCCAATATCAACCAGAGTAAGACTCAATTTATCTGCATTGGGATGTTTCTTGCACTCCAGCACATGACCCACTACAACTCCTTTAAGGCCACCTTTAACGGATTCAAATTCTTCAATCCCTTCAACTTCCAGTCCCAGGTTTGTGAGTAGTTCGGCCGTTCTATCTGCTTCCCAGTCTATTGGGAGAAACTGCTTCAACCAATTATAGGAAATTTTCATTGGTTAGTTTTAAGCCATCAAAGATAAAACAATGGACCTAGACCGTCAAAGCCAGGCAGTTGGAAAAAGGTCATTTTTTAAAGTAAGGTTTTTGTTGTTATTTCGAATCCTGTTAAACTATCCTTTTGCTATGAAATTCCGTTTAAAGTTTCATGTTATATTATGCCTTATCGCCCTGATTTCATGCCGTGGTGAGCCCGATGAATTGCCCACCGGATCATGGCATGCAGAGCTCGAAGTTATGGACGGCAAGAAGCTGGCATTCAATTTTGAACTGCTGGGCGATGAGCAGGATTACAAGATGAAGGTTAATAATGCAGAAGAGGTCGTTGAAATAAATGATATAGAGGTTTGGCAAGATTCTATCCTGATCCGAATGCCTGTATATGAAGGTTATATTAAAGGAAAATGGAACCAGAAGTCGATCAGGGGTAGTTTTATAAAGGAAAGCCTGGATCGGGTGGTACCCTTTCACGCCAGCTGGGGCGATAAACCCCGGTACAGATCTGACGAGGACGCTGTCTTTGACGTTACTGGTGTTTGGCAGGCTGAATTTAGTGCAAATACCCCAGACGCCTACCAGGCTAAGGGAATCTTCAATCAGTCGGATGACGGCAGAGTTACGGGTACATTTCTGACTGAGAAGGGAGACTATCGCTTTCTGGAAGGAGTAATGAACGGGGATCAACTAATACTATCTGCCTTTGACGGAGCACATGCCTTCCTGTTTACCGCGCAGATCAGGGATTCGGTTATGAAAGGTCAATTCTATTCAGGCAATCACTTCAAAGAACCTTTTACTGCTGAGATGAACCCTGATTTTGAACTCAGGGACGCGGACCAACTCACATACCTGAAAGAAGGGTACGAAAGCCTTAGCTTTTCATTTCCTGATCCCAATGGCCAAATGGTCTCCCTGACGGATCCTGAGTTTACAGACAAGGTGATCGTTGTTCAGATCATGGGGACCTGGTGTCCGAACTGTATGGATGAAACCAGGTTTTTTGCGGAATACCTCCGCGAGAATAACTCCCCGGACCTTCGGTTCATTGCCCTGGCCTTCGAATATGCCAGGACGCAGGAAGAGGCTTTTAAAGGGATCCGGAGGCTAAAAGAAAAAACCGGGATCAAGTATCCCGTCCTTCTTGCCCAGTTTGGAACTTCCAATAAGATAAAGGCCAATGAGAAATTGCCTATGCTCAATCACGTACTGTCATATCCCACCACTATTTTCATAGACAAGAAAGGGCAGGTTAGAAGAATACACACCGGCTTCAACGGTCCGGCTACCGGTGAAAAATATACGGAGTTCAAGCAAGAGTTCGATCAACAGATCCAACTGCTTCTATCTGAATAAATAGCCTCTGTCATTAGACTAGATAATAGTTGATTTCCCCAGCCAGATGTTTTCGCGGTTCATGGTGAGGTGTTCCTCGCTTTCCTGGACATGGGCGGCGATAAAATCACCCACATCATTAGTACTGTACTTACTGCTGTTATCCAGATCGCGCGTAACAATTTCTTTTTTCATCGATTTTAGTACAGCGATGACCAGGGAGCGTGCTTCTTCGTCCAGACCAAAATGATCGAGCAACATGGCCCCTGAAAGAATGGATGCGATGGGATTGGCGATGTTTTTTCCCTTGGCCTGGGGATAAGATCCGTGTACCGGTTCAAAGAGTGCGTATTGATCCCCAACAGAGGCAGAGGGAAGAAGGCCGATAGAACCGCCAATCACCCCGCCCTCATCCGACAGTATATCACCAAAAAGGTTGTCGGTGAGGATGACATCAAATTGTTTGGGATTTAGGATCAGTTGCATGGCAGCATTGTCTACAAACATAAAATCGACCGTTATCTCCGGATAGCTTTCTGCAATGCGCTTTACCACCTTACGCCATAGGCGGGAAGATTCCAGTACATTGGCTTTATCTACCAAGGTCAACTTCTTTCTACGGCTCTTGGCCGCTTTGAAAGCCCGGTGAGCAATACGGCTGATCTCCTCCTCCGTATAGGTACATAGATCACTGGCATAGGTACCGTCTTCACTCAGATGTTTGTCTCCAAAATAAATTCCGCCGGTAAGTTCCCGATAGATCACAAAATCGGTGCCGGCTATAACTCTTTTCTTCAGCGGGGATTTTTCTATCAGGGTAGGGAAGACCTTCACCGGCCTGATATTGCTATAGAGCCCCAGCTCCTGTCTGAGTTTGAGGAGTCCCTGCTCCGGTCTTACAGCGCTTTCCGGATCATTATCAAATTTGGGGTCGCCAATGGCACCAAAGAGTATGGCCTGGCTTTGCTTGCATCGTTCTAATGTTTCTTGGGGCAGAGGGTTTCCGTGTTTTTCAATGGCTATGGCCCCAACGTCTGCTTCCGAGAAAATGAATTTATGTCCGAAAGTGTCTCCTACGGCCTCCAGGCACTTTATGGCCTGTTTTGTTACCTCAGGGCCGATGCCGTCCCCCGGAAGGACAGCAATATTCAGTTCCATAATCTACGCCAGACTTTCGATATTTACTTTACTCGATTCTATGATTTCGTGGATGTCATCATCCAGGATCTCTTTCTTTCTATCCGCAAATCGCAAGAATTCACTGTAGACCACATCCAGCTGGACCTTGGTGAGTTCATATCCCACTTTTTTGGCGCGGTATGCCAATGCGGCCCTTCCGCTCCTCGCCGTAAGTACAATGGAAGATTCGTTCACACCTACATCCTCCGGGTCTATGATCTCATAGGTCTCGCGCTTTTTGATCACCCCGTCCTGGTGAATGCCTGAACTGTGAGCAAATGCATTGGAGCCCACAATGGCTTTATTGGGCTGCACAGGCATGCCCATTTTTTGTGAGACCATCTGACTGGTGCTTAACAATAGCTTGCTGTTTATGTCCGTATCCAGGTTCAGATATGGGTGTTGTCTTAAGATCATGACCACTTCCTCCAGAGAGGTATTCCCAGCTCTTTCGCCGATGCCGTTGATAGTGCATTCAATTTGACGGGCCCCGTTGATCACTCCCGATATGCTATTGGCAGTTGCCAGGCCCAGATCGTTATGGCAATGGCAGGATAAAATTGCTTTTTCAATGCCTTTTACATTTTCTTTAAGGTACTTCATCTTGGCCCCGTACTCCTCGGGAAGGCAATAACCTGTAGTATCAGGAATGTTCAATACGGTAGCGCCTGCTTTAATAACGGCTTCACATACCCTGGCGAGGTACTCATTATCCGTACGACCGGCGTCTTCCGCGTAGAATTCAACATCCTCCACGTAGTTCTTGGCGTATTTAACGGCCTCCACAGCCCGGTCCAGTATTTTGTCCTGGGTTGATCTGAATTTGTACTTAATATGAGATTCCGAGGTGCCTATGCCAGTATGGATCCTGGGTCTTTTAGCCTGTTTGAGCGCCTCGGCAGCCACGTCAATATCTTTTTTAACAGAACGGGTAAGACCGCAGACTGTTGCATTTTTGACTACCCTGGCAATCTCCTGTACGGATTTGAAATCGCCCGGACTGGAAATAGGGAACCCTGCCTCTATGATGTCTACACCCAGCTCGTCAAGCCTTCTGGCTATGACCAGTTTTTGTTCTGTATCCAACTTGCAACCGGGTACCTGCTCGCCATCTCGCAGCGTAGTGTCAAAAATATGTACCTTTTCTTTACTCATTATTTTTGTATAATTTAGTCGATTACGAATATATAATTAGCAGGTATAACAGAGGTTGAGGCTGCGGGTCATTTACAATGTTAATTTACTTTTCACTATTATTAAGGTCCTGTAATACAATTACTTAAATTACTTTTTTTACGATGACGAATACACACAAAGACGCCTTGTTTGTATTGATAAAGTCCTTGTCCAAGTCGGAAAAGAGACAATTTAAGCTGTATGTAGGCCGATTGGGCGTAAATACGGAAGCTAAGTTCCTGGCACTATTTAACTTACTGGATAAAATAAAAACCTATGATGAAAGTGCCATTCTGGCCAGCGGAATCGTAAAAAAGACGCAGCTTTCCAATCTTAAGGCACACTTATACAAACAAATACTGGTAAGTCTTCGCCTCAATCCGGTAAACCAGAATATCCGGGTACAGATCAGGGAACAGCTCGATTTTGCCACGATTCTGTACCAGAAAGGGCTTTACAAGCAGAGCCTGAAAATCCTGGAAAAGGCTAAGGGCATTGCCATAGAGAATGAAGAGAAGAATATTGCCTACGAGATAGTTGAATTGGAGAAACTCATAGAAACCCAGTACATCACTCGCAGTATTCCGGACCGTGCCGATGAGCTGGCAGTAGAGGCCAAGGAGCTTTCCGAATTGAACGTCATCACCAGCAAGCTCTCTAATTTATCGCTGCAGCTGTACAGCATGATGCTCAAAGTGGGTTATGTTCGTAATGACGAGGATTACCAGAAGGTGACGCGTTATTTTGAACGTCAACTCCCGGCATATAACATTGAGGACTTTGGTTTCAGGGAAAAATTATGGCTATACAAAGCTCACCTGTGGTACAGCCTGTTGGTGCAGGATTTTCTTTCGTCCTATAAATACGCCAGCAAATGGGTTGATCTTTTCTATGAAAACGAGCACATGATCAGCTTAAACCCTGTATTCTTTCTAAAGGGGAATCACTACCTGCTTGAATCTCTATTCTTTGTAAAGTACAGCACTTTGTTCAAAGGAACCCTGGAACGATTAGAAGCCATCGTGAACACTCCGGAGTTCCCAAAGAATGACAACATCGGTTCACTGGCATTTTTATACCTCTATTCCAACAAACTCAATCTCCATTTCCTTGAGGGCACTTTTGATAAAGGGCTCTACCTGGTCAAAATAATCGAATATGGTATCGTGAAGCACAGGGACCGGATTGATCAGCACCATATCATGATCTTCTACTACAAGATCGCTTGTCTGTATTTTGGAATCGGCGATAATAAGACCTGCATCCAGTACCTTAAAAAGATCATAGACAACAAATCGCTAAAAATGCGGGAAGACCTAATGTGTTTTGCCAGAGTACTCAGCCTGGTAGCACATTATGAGGCCGGCCTGGACTATCATCTGGAAGTACAGCTGAAAAGCACCTATAAATTTCTGCTCAAGATGAACGACCTGCACGAAGTGCAGAAAGAGATGATCAAGTTCCTTAGGAAACTCGGACAGATCTATCCACATGAACTAAAGCAGGAATTTCAGAACCTCTACGACGAATTAAAGAAATATGAGGATCACCCGTACGAGAAACGCGCCTTCCTCTATCTTGATATACTTTCCTGGTTGGAGAGCCACTTGCAGAACAGGCCGGTGGCCGAAGTGATCAGGCAGAAAGCCCTGATGCTTACCCGCTAGAATTATTGAGGTGCCAGGTTCTTGGCAAAAGCATTGAACTGATCGCTCTCCGCAAGGGCCCGAACCCTGGCAGGATCAAAATTCCCATTGAGATAAAGGAGTGTGGCATTGAGGCTGTTGGTGTTGTAGACCAGGATTTCTTTTACCGTATTTCTCTTTTCGCGGATTGAGATTATATTCCTGCTGCTCTGTTCATTTTTTCTATAAACTTCAATGAAGGAACTCTGGGTCATTTGGTTCATCTGAAAATTTAAGGAGCGTGTAGACGCAGGATTCAGCCCATCGAATTTCATAAATCTTATATCTTCAGTATTTCCGATGACCGATTCCATTTCAGGAGATATCCCGGATACCAGATCGAGCATGACCCGGGGTATTCGAACCGCAGTAACCTGATCATCATCCTTATGCTGATTGTAAAAACGATCTATTGATCGGGTGCCTGCACAGCTACTGAGCAGAAAGAACAGGCCAATGATCAATAGATTTGTCGGTTTCATACCTTAGATTTCACGGTGAGAGCCTCTAAAAGTACCAAAAAATCATAAACAAGCATCCCAGACCGGATCTCCCGGTGGTGGTGCTTCGATCCTGATCTCTTCTTTTTTCACAGGGTGATGAAAAACCATTGATCTGGCATGCAGGTGAATACTGCCATCCGTATTGCTTCTGTCAAATCCGTACTTTAAGTCGCCTTTTATGGGACAGCCAATGGCCGAAAGTTGTACCCTGATCTGGTGATGCCTGCCGGTTTTCAGAAGAACTTCCAGCAAATAATATCGATCCAGGCTACGGATCAAGCGATAATCAAGCTCGGCACGCTTTCCGGAGCTGATCTCTTTGAGGGATGCGTACGATTTGTTCTGTTTTTCATTCTTTTTAAGCCAGTGAACCAGGGTTCCGCTGATTTGTTCAGGACGGTTACCCACCACTGCCCAATAGGTTTTTGTTGCCTTTTTTTCGGCTAGTATGCGATTCATCCGGCTCAGTGCCTTGGAGGTACGGGCAAAAATGACCAAGCCCGATGTGGGCCTGTCCAGTCTGTGTAC
>JBPEXP010000080.1:0-9808 GCA_052031475.1 Flavobacteriaceae bacterium
ACCAAGGAGGAATCTGACGGCATTCTACAAGTTCTGGAAAGCATTGAAAAAGAGATCAGGGCAGGAGATTTTGTCATTGAGGGCGCCTTTGAAGATGTACACTCCAAGCTTGAACACATACTGACTGAGAAGTTGGGGAATACTGGAAAAAAAATCCATACGGCCCGATCCCGAAATGACCAGGTCCTGGTGGCTTTGCAGCTTTATCTTAAGGATGAATTAGTAGAAGTACGAAAGCGGGTTGGTAAATTTTTCGACCTGCTCCTAAACCTTGCATCCCAACATGAAAAGGTGCTAATGCCAGGCTATACCCATATGCAAATTGCCATGCCCTCTTCCTTCGGGCTTTGGTTCTCTGCCTATGCAGAAACGCTGATAGATGATGTTTACATGCTCAATGCAGCCCTTAAGGCGGTGGATCAAAATCCGCTTGGCAGTGCTGCCGGTTATGGAAGCTCCTTCCCTATAGACCGGGAATTTACAACGAAGGCGCTTGGTTTCCACACACAGAAATACAATGTAATAGCGGCCCAGATGGGAAGAGGCAAGGTTGAAAAACTGAGTGTTATCGCCCTGGCGGCTGTTGGCGCCACACTGTCAAAAATGGCCATGGATATTTGCCTTTACATGGGTCAAAATTTTGATTTTATCTCCTTTCCCGAAGAGATCACCACCGGAAGCAGCATTATGCCACATAAGAAGAATCCGGATGTCTTTGAATTAATAAGAGGGAAATGCAACAAATTGCAGGGTTTTCCCGCCCAACTAACCCATATTGTAAACAACCTTCCCAGTGGCTACCACAGAGACCTACAGCTGACCAAGGAAATTACCATAACGGCCATAGAGGAGATCAAATCATGTCTTGACATGGCCACTGAATCCCTTGCCAAGATTCAAGTCCGTTCTTCGATCCTGGAAAACCCGCTTTACGATCATCTGTTCAGCGTAGAAAGACTCAATGAACTGGTACAACAAGGCCAGAGCTTCAGAGATGCCTACCAGCAGGTTGCCCGTGAAATTGAGGAGGGGAATTACAAGGCCAACAAAGACCTGCGGCATGTTCATTCAGGCAGCCTGGGTAATCTTTGTCTGGACGGGATACGGGAGAAAATGGAGCAGGCGTTCAAATAATCTACTTTCAAATACGGTGAGAAAACATTAAATTTATGGTGATCACCAACAGATCACTTACATGTTTTGTCTCATCTACCGCTCGGTAGCCAGGCCATCTTTTAGATTGGATGATATCCATCAGTTGCTAAAAAAGGCCAGGCGTAAAAACCAGGAACTCGGTATTACCGGTTGCCTGCTGTATTACAGAGGTGAGTTTATACAGTATCTGGAAGGCAATCAGATACGAGTTTTAGAACTTTTTGATACCATAAAAAAGGATAAGAGGCACGATGAGATCGAGTTGATCTCATTTTCCGAGAGAGAAACTCGAGAATTTGTTGATTGGGAAATGGCGTTTGAAGACTTTTATGGAGAAAATGAACAGACCACCTACATGCGATTACTGGTAGAAACTTATCTGGATTCTCCCGATAAATTAACACGGCTGCATCCGGCTACGCTGCCATTCTGGGAAAAGGTCAGTCAGCTTTTTGATAAATCTTCCCAGCCGACCTTTCCGTAAAGACGTCACAGCATTCTAAGATTGATCACTTCCTGTGAGGAAAGCGCCCTCCAATGTCCGCGGGGCAGATCTTTTTTGGTCAGGCCGGCAAATACGACCCGGTCCAGCTTGACCACCGTATAGCCCAGATGTTCAAAAATTCTTCTGACTATCCTGTTCCTGCCACTGTGCAGTTCAATCCCTATTTCTTTTTTTGACTTGCCGGCAATGTAACTCACTTCATCTACCTGGATAGGACCGTCTTCAAGTTCCAATCCTTTCTGAATCTCCTTCAAATGAGCTGTGGTCAGCGATTTGTCCAGCTCCACATGGTAGATCTTCCGTATTCTGTGCTTTGGATGGGTCAATTTCTTGGCCAGGTCACCATCATTGGTAAAAAGCAGCAAACCAGTGGTATTTCTGTCCAGCCTTCCTACAGGTACCACCCTGGACTTACTGGCCCTGGTAATCAATTCCATGACTGTACGCCTGCCGCGTTCATCCCGGGTAGTAGTGATAAAATTTCTGGGCTTGTTCAATAGTATATATTCCTTTTTTTCGGGCGATATCAGTCGCCCGTCAAATCGAACATTGTCCCCTCGCTTCACCTTGTAGCCCATTTCGGTTATTGTTGTGCCATTAACACTAACATTGCCAGCCGCGATGAATGTATCCGCCTCCCTCCTGGAACATATTCCGGCATTGGCGATATACTTATTGAGACGTATTTCATCACTTTTGGAGGCTACAGGATTATCCTTAGGTCCCTTTGCCTTCCGATCCCGGCCACTGTGATCTTTAGACCTGGGTTTATTAGTTGGTTTATTGCCGGCCTTGGCTTTTTGTCTGTAGGGTTTGTTCATTATTGTTTTTTAAGAGGATTTGTCCTGAATTTCCAGGGTAGATTGTCTTTGCCTGTTTAGCACAAGGCGGGTTACATCGGGTCTTGAATAATGCCCGGCCGGATCAAAGTTCTGTCTCTCTTCTAGTACTCGGTTATGGTCTAAGGTATGGTAAAATATTCCTTCCTTGTTTACAACAGGTGCCAGTACCCATTCGCCGTCCGGACCTGCGATACAGGATCCGCCATCGGCCAGTATTTCGGGCGCCCTGGCAAGGATTGTATCCAGATGCGGGGTTGAGTCCGGAAAATCAGTTCGTTTCATCAGCGATGATACGGAAATTACATAGCTCCTTGATTCACGGGCGATAAAACGAGTGATGTCTGCAGTATTTCTTTCGCTCCCGGGCCAAACAGCTACATGCAGGTCTTCTCCCATTCCGTACAGGGAAGCCCTAACGAGAGGCATCCAGTTCTCCCAGCAGTTGAGCCCTCCCAATGAAAAATCTTTTAGTGGATGCACCCGGAGCCCGTGACCATCACCAGGAGCCCAGGTAAGTCTTTCGTCGTATGTAGGTTGGAGTTTGCGATGTACAGATTGTATCCGACCCCTTGGATCGATATATACCAGAGAACAGTACAGGCTGTGGCCGCCTCGATCTGTAGGACGTTCTATAATCCCAAGGTAGATGGCCAATTTATGTTGGGCAGCACGCTCCAGTACAACTTTGAGATCCCCATTTGCTATATTAATGGCATTCCGGGCGTAATGAGCATGTAAGGTCTTGTTGACAGGCAAATCCCAGGCTGCACCGTCTGTGTATGCCAGCCAGAAAGGATATCCAGGCACAAATCCTTCACCAAATACAAGGAGTTCTGCCTTATTAGCAGCTGCTTGTTCTATGCTGGCCAGTACCTGTTCCAACGCCTGCTCCTTCTGAAGCCAGGCAGGGCTCAATTGCGCCAGCGCCACCTTTAGCTCATTTTTCATCTCAGAATGCGATCTAAAATCAGGTTAACATCAATAAGCAAGATACTGAAAGCCCCGATCACGATAATAAACTTCAGGATATTGTGCAGCCAAACATAGTCCTTTTTGGAATTGGATCTCCAAAGAAGTACTATGAATAAGATCAGCAGGGCCACACTGGCAGCGAAGTAAACATACATATATCCAACATCAAAATAGTAAATTAAGGACAGGGCAGGAATAAGGGTTAAGACCACCAGGGCTGTAGACAACCCCTTGGAAGCCTTTGTCCCGTAAATTAAAGGTATGGTCTTATATCCCTGGGCCAGATCACCTGCCATGTTTTCCATGTCTTTGATGAATTCCCTCACCAGGATCAGCAAAAAGAGATAGATGGCATGAACAAAGATGACCGTTTCAAAGTTCTTATAGTAGACGAATACCGCAAAGAATGGGGTAATAGCAAGGGTTGCAGATACGATATTTCCCAAAAGCGGTATCTTTTTCAATTTGTGAGAGTACAACCAGATTCCGAAAATATAGGCCGAAAAAAATATGACCGCCCTAAAAGAAACATAGCTTGCAAAAATCACCGAAGCAAAATTCAATACAAAATAGGCGCTCAGCTTGGTCCGCTGACTTACCAGTCTGTCAAGCATACTTTTTCTGGGCTTATTGATCAGATCTTTTTCCGAGTCGTAAAAGCTGTTGATAATATAGCCCCCCGCAATGGCAAGGGCAGATGCCAGGACGATGAAGAACAGGTTGAGATCCAAAAGAACTTTCCGCAGAGGCAGATCAGGGGATAATATGTAGATAGATGCCAGGTACTGGGCCAGGGCTATGACCAGAATGTTGTAGCCGCGGATAATGGAGAACAGGCTCAAGCATTTCAGAAGCAGGAGTCTGTTTTTTCTGCTCAACATGAGTGGGTAGGATTAAAACGTGTATACCACCTCCAGATGATGCCCTTTGAGTGTTGTCCTGGCTTTTTCTAGGTCCTGGGTGAATCCTAAAATATAACCACCACCACCGGATCCGCAGAGTTTTAGATAATAATCATTGGATTCTATGCCCTTCTTCCAAAGCTTGTGAAATTCTTTGGGGATCATAGGCTTAAAGTGGTCTAATACCACGTGAGACAGCTGCTTGAGATTGCTGAAGAGCGACTTCACATTCCCATTGATAAAATCCTCAACACAGGCATCTGTATGTTTGATGAATTGATCTTTGATGACTTTTCTGAAACCTTCCTGCTTCATCTTTTCCATAAAGATCTGTACCATAGGAGCAGTTTCACCCGTGGTGCCGCTATCCAATAGGAATACGGCTCCTTTTCCCTCGCGGTTCTGGGAGGGAATACTGGTAGACTCAATATTATCCTGTGAATTGATCAGTATGGGCAGGCTCAGATAACTGTTCAATGGATCGAGCCCGGAAGATTTTCCGTGGAAATAAGATTCCATCCTGCCAAAGATCTTTTTCAATTTCAGAAGTTTCTCCCTGGTGAGATTTTCAAGAACAGTGATCCTGTTCTTGGCATATTTATCGTAAACTGCCGCAACCAGGGCGCCACTGCTACCAACACCGTATCCCTGGGGGATGGAGCTGTCAAAATACATGCCCGCGTCCAGGTCTTTCCTGAATTTAACCAGGTCAAAAGTAACCAAGCCCGGCTCCTCTTTTTGCAGCTGTGTGAGATAATCCGCGAAGTCTTTGAGTTTCCTTGTAGAGGCCTTGGCTTCCTCAGAAGTATTCTCATCGGTCTTAAGCGCTCCCTTGAAGAAATTATAGGGTATAGACAAGCCTTTAGAATCCTTTATAATACCGTATTCACCGAAGAGGAGAATTTTGGAATAGAACAGCGGTCCCTTCATAGCTTGTTAAAAAGTTAGTCAAAAGTACAAAAATTATGAAAACGCCCGCTCTTATTAACATCCCTCTAACGAATGCCCATAAGGCGCTTATTTGACCTATCACACTTTTCAATTGATTCGGTGGCAGCCATTACCAACCCTATCATCCAGTTTACCTCCCCCCTGGCAAAAACTCAAAAGTTCCTCGTCTATAAATTGATTGATTTCCACTTCGTTTTCTACTGGGAAGAGCAAATGCACATTGGCACCGGCATCGAGGGTAAAGCACAGGGCGCGATTGGTCTTCCTTCGGAAATCCCATATGCGTTCAATAATGGCAATGGTATTTGGCTTCATCAGAAGATAATAGGGTATGCTGGTCATCATCATGGCATGAAGACTTAGGGCCTCGTTTTCCACTAAGCTTATAAACTTGTCCATATCTCCTTGTTGTAAGCACTCCTTGAGACCCGCTAAATTTTGATAGGCCTGGTCAAATCTTTTTGAAGCAAAAATATGGCCTTGCATCAATCCGTGGCCGGCGCTGCTGCTTACGGATTTCTGACCCTTGTCTACAAGGAGGATGACATCCCGAAAGGTTTTGAAAACCGGATGAACTTCATGCGGATAATCAATGGCGAACAGATCACTACTGCCATCAATCTGATCATGCTTTCCCCAATGCATCATCGGGCCGCTTATACTTCTTGCGGCGCTCCCCGAGCCCAGCCTGGCCAGGAAAGAGGCTTTTTTATGAAAAAAATCCTCCGTCATGTGGCTGTTCATCTTTTTTTCTATCTCCAAGAGGCACATGGCCAATGCGGCAAAGCCGCTTGCCGATGAAGCAATTCCACTGCTGTGCGGAAAGGAATTTGAGGTGTGTATCTCAAAGTGAAAATCCCTTAAAAAAGGTAAATAGTCTTCTATCCTGATCAGGAATTTGTCAATCTTGGCACGGAACTCAGCATTAGGCTTGCCGTCGTAAAAAAGATCATAGGAAAAGCCATTCTTATCTTTTGTACGAGGTCTGAAATCTACGGTGGTAGAGGTCGCACTGGTGTCCAGGGTAAAGCTCAGGGATGCATTGGCTGGAATTTGTTCTCCTTTTTTTCCCCAGTATTTGACCAGGGCAATATTGCTGGGAGCTTTCCAACCGGTCTTACCCGGATCTGTCTGGAGTGAATAGTCTGGAAGGATAAAGTCTTTTTCCTTCATTTAAAATGGAAATTTGCGCAAAGATAGGCCTTCAGATTCAACGCCCGGGCTCAATAAAAATAAATTGTAAATTTAAAACAGATTCACCAACCAGTCTTGAGAAGAACAATTTCCTATATCATTGTATCCGTTGTCATTTGTTTATTGGTAGGCTTTCTTTCCGGCTTTGCCACTCAAAGTTCTGTAGACGTTTGGTATGCCACTCTCAACAAACCTTCGTTTAACCCTCCTAATTGGGTTTTTGGTCCAGTTTGGACCGTGCTTTACATTATGATGGGGATCGCAGCCGGGATCGTATGGTCTAAGGGCCTGCATCACCAGTGGGTTAAAACGGCTCTTTATCATTTCAGCTTTCAGCTCATTTTTAATGCGATGTGGAGCGTGGTATTCTTCGGTTTTCAGCAACCTTTCTGGGCCATGTTGGTCATCCTCTTTCTCCTTGCCCTGATCCTGCTGACCATCAAGTCATTCCGCGATGTAAGTAAAACCGCAGCATATTTAATGATCCCGTATTTTCTATGGGTCTGTTTTGCTACCCTGCTCAATTATAAGATCTGGGAATTGAACTGAAAAATTCCTCCACATAAATTTAGCTGGATAACTCAATCAGGGCCTGAATGGTTTTGAGATTCCTGGTTGTGGCTTCAACCTTTAATTTTCGTTCAAAGAAGTTGTTGTTGCACTTAGCCTTACCGTATCCCTGGTCGCAAAGGAGGTAAACACAGCGGTCTGTGATGATAAATTTTTCATTCTCATACTGCTCGGCAATCAATTCTTCTACCAACTGGGTAGACGGTAAAGAGTTTAGCAATACAAAATAAAGATGCTGATCCTTAATTTCCTGTTCTGAAAAAGGACAATTATCCATGATTTTCTGGAGCTCCTTCTTTTCTGCTAACCACAAACCCACCTCGTAATCATAGGCCTGCAAAAGCCCTTGTTTTATAGTTTTGGCGATCGCTTCACCATTTCTTTCATCAGAATGAAAGATCAGGTTTCCGCTCTGGATATAAGTCCGTACTTGTTCAAATCCCCATCCGGAAGCCAGGTCCCTTAAATCAGACATTCTGATCTTCTTCTGGCCGCCCACATTGATCCCTCTTAACAGCGCGATATAAATTGGCATTTCATATTGATTGAAGGAACAAGTTACATGTTTCTCCTCAACCCAATGTGGCATTATGAAGTCTGCGAGAATTCAATTACATTTATCTCTCAGCACTGGGTTTACCAACATAATCTAGCACTACTATATGGACCAATATATTCTTGCCCTGGACCAGGGTACAACAAGTTGTCGCGCTCTCGTATTTGATAAAAACGGCTCAATTGTAACAACAGCACAAAAAGAATTTACACAAATCTTTCCCGAGCCAGGTTGGGTAGAACACGATGCCCAGGAAATTTGGTCAACACAGGTGGGGATGGCCGCCGAGGCAGTTACTAAAAAAGGAATAAAAGCTGAGCAAATAGCTGCCATAGGAATTACCAATCAACGTGAAACGGTGGTTGTATGGGATAAGAATACGGGAATTCCTGTTTACAATGCTATTGTTTGGCAGGATAAACGCACTGCCGCCTTTTGTGATAGTTTGAAAGCTGAGGGTAAAGGGCCGTTAATTAGACAAAAGACAGGGTTGGTTATTGACGCATACTTTTCAGGCACCAAAGCTAAATGGATTCTAGACCATGTAGATGGAGCCCGCGAGAAAGCTGAGGCCGGCCAATTGATTATGGGTACCATAGACAGTTGGCTTATTTGGAATTTAACCAAAGGTGAACTCCATATTACGGATGTGACCAATGCCTGCAGGACACTTTTATTCAACATCAATACAATGAGCTGGGATGACGAGCTGCTAGATTTGTTCGGTATCCCAAAGAGCATGCTTCCTGAGGTCAGACAATCAAGTGAAGTTTATGGTCATACCAGTCCGGGTCTTTTCGCAACCAATATCCCCATAGCGGGTATTGCCGGAGACCAGCAAGCCGCACTGTTCGGACAGATGTGTACCAAGCAGGGCATGGTAAAAAATACCTATGGCACCGGTTGTTTTATGCTCATGAATATAGGAGAGGAGCCCATTGTTTCGCAGAATAATCTATTGACTTCCGTTGCCTGGCAAATAAATGGCAAAACTGAATACATTCTGGAGGGCAGCATTTTTATTGCAGGTGCCGTGGTCCAATGGCTGAGGGATAGCCTGAAAATAATAAGAAGTTCCTCGGATGTGGAAAAGCTGGCAGCCTCGGTGAATAGTTCCGATGGTGTCTATTTTGTTCCGGCATTTGCCGGATTGGGCGCCCCGCATTGGAATCAACATGCCCGTGGTACCATATTTGGGCTTACAAGGGGGAGCACAGACGCCCATATTGCAAGAGCTGCTCTGGAGTCTATCGCCTACCAGACCATGGATATCCTGAAAGCCATGGAAGCAGACTCCGGAATCCCGATCAGGGAGCTTCGGGTAGACGGCGGTGCGGCGGTGAACAATCTTCTGATGCAAATTCAGGCCGACGTGATCAATACAAAAACCATCAGGCCAAAGATCGTTGAAACTACGGTCATGGGCGCGGCCTTCCTGGCTGGTTTAGCCGTGGGATATTGGAAAAGCAAGGAGGAAATCCAGGAATTGTGGGAAACCGACGTTAGCTTTGAACCTGTTGCCGACCGGGCCTCTATTGAGGAAGCCATAAAGGGATGGCACAGGGCTGTTCAAGCACTTCAACACTGGACCAATCAATAACACCACATACCTATGAGTACATTTATCGCCGAGATAATCGGAACGTTTTTTTTAATGCTCCTCGGCTTAGGCGTTAATGCCAATGTAGTTCTTAAAGGAACCAAAGGAAATAACAGCGGATGGATTACTATTACAACAGGATGGGCCATGGCCGTATATGTGGGCGTTCTTATTGCCGCTCCTTACAGTGGAGCCCATATTAATCCGGCCGTCAGTATAGGTCTTGCAGTAGCAGGTGAATTTTCCTGGACCGAGGTTCCTGCCTACATCTTGGCCCAGTTTATAGGGGCCATGCTTGCTGCCTTAATCATTTGGCTGAATTACAAGGACCACTTTGACAAAACCGAAGAAAAGTTCCTGAAGTTGGCTGTGTTCAGCACGGCCCCGGCCATTCCCAACAAGGCATTGAATCTGCTTGCAGAGATCACCGGTACCTTTGTACTGGTATTTGCTGTTCTTTATTTCACAGATGCCGAGATCTCAGACAGCGGTTCAATCATTGGCCTGGGATCCCTTGGTGCCTTACCGGTGGCATTGGTCGTATGGTCTATCGGAATGTCA
>JBPEXP010000081.1:0-10228 GCA_052031475.1 Flavobacteriaceae bacterium
GCTGAAGGCTCCCAAAAAATAAATCCCAAATAGTCTGGCTGTAAAACCGCCACTTGTTCGGTATTCATTTTCATGCCACATACCTTCAGTTTCATTGCTCTAGTTCTTTAACCAATTTGGCCGCCGTTTTACCCGGATGTTCGGATTTCATAAAACTCTCCCCGATCAGGAATCCCTGGAAACCAGATATTTTAAGTTTCTGAATGCTTTCTGCATCCTTCAATCCGCTTTCTGAAACTTTGACAAACTGTTCAGGGATCATGGGACCGAGTTTGATACTGGTTTGCAGATCTACTTCAAAGCTTTTAAGGTCCCGGTTGTTCACACCAATCATCGAGATACCCGGTACGAATGCCTTTTCTAACTCTTCTTCGTTGTGCACTTCCAGCAATACCTCTAATTCTAATTCCTGAGCTTTCCCGGCAAGATTGATGATCTCACCGGCAGATAAGGCTGAGGCAATCAACAAAACTGCGTCGGCACCAAAGGCTTTCGCCTCGTATAGCTGATAGGGATCCAGAATAAATTCTTTCCGAAGCAGCGGTATTTTGGTTGCCGCCCTGGCCAGTAAAAGATCGTCGGTGGTTCCACCAAAAAACTGACTGTCTGTCAACACAGAGATGCCACAAACACCGGCATCATCATAACCTTTTACCACTTCTTCCACACTAAGTGAGGTATTGATCATTGGTTTGGATGGAGATCTTCTTTTGTGCTCGGCAATGATCCCGCTTTTACTTTTCGACAGCCTCGCTGCCAAGGAATTTACGGGACGGTCAAACAGAAAGGTCTCTTCCAGTTCTGCTCTGGATCTTACCGATTTTTTTAGTTCGATTTCCCTTCGCTTGGCGTTAATGATCTTATCTAGAATATGCATCAGTGGTATTGATCTAATTTTTACTTATTTCCTGCAGCTTTCTCAGCGCCTTTAAGGCTTTGCCGGATAACAGCGACTCTTTTGCTGCTTCAAAGCCCTGGAGGGGGTCGAGGTCTTTCACCGTGGCTATTGCCATTCCTGCGTTGGCGCAAACCACGTTCTGCTGAGCTTCCGTCCCTTTCCCCTCAAGGACATCTACAAAGATCTGTGCTGATTCTTCAACGCTCTGCCCACCGGAAATTTCAGAAGGAAGTACATTACTTACTCCAAAATCACTGGCAGTAAGAATATTTTCACGGGTATTGGAAATGGTTTTAGTGGGTCCCGTAAGGGAAATCTCGTCATAGCCGTCCAACGCATGCAGAATGGTGTATTCCTTGTCAGTGTTCTGATATAAATACCCGTACATGCGCGCCAACTCCAGGTTAAAAACCCCTACCATCTGGTATTTTGGAAATGCCGGGTTAACCATGGGTCCCAGCATATTGAAAAAAGTTTTAACGGCCAACTCCCTGCGGATCGGGGCTACATTCTTCATCGCCGGATGGAAGAGCGGTGCGTGCAGCACGCAGATCCCGGCCTCTTCTACTGATCTTTTTAAAAAGTCGGGTTCGTTGCTAAACTGGATTCCAAGTTGCTCCAGAACATTACTGCTGCCACATTTTGAGGATACTCCGTAGTTGCCGTGTTTGGTGACCGCAATTCCGGCGCCTGCCGTGACAAAAGATGCCAGCGTAGAAATATTAAAGGTATCCTTGCCGTCACCTCCGGTTCCGCAAAGATCGATGGTTTGATACTGATTCAGATCAACAGAAAGACAGAGCTCCAGCAAGGCATCCCGGAAGCCTTCCAGTTCTTCGGTGGTAATGCTCCTCATCATGTAGACCGTGAGAAAGGCAGCGATCTGGCTGGTGTTATACGCGCCCTGGGCAATATTGACAAGCACCTGCCTGGCATCTTCCTTGGAGAGCAAATCGTGGTTGATCAACCTGTTTAGTATATCTTTCATGGCTTTAGTTTACAAGCAGTTTCATTCTTTATTCAACCAATTTTCGAGGATCTTTTTTCCATGGGGAGTCAGCACGGATTCCGGGTGGAACTGTACGGCACAGACATCAAATTCTCTGTGGCGCAGAGACATTAATTGCCCGTTCTCATCCACCGATGTGGCCTTCAGGCATTCAGGCAGATCGGCGTCTACCACCCAGGAGTGGTACCTTCCCACTTCCAGTTCTTCCGGGAGCCCATCAAAAAGTTCGTCCTTTTCTACTATTTTGATCTTTGTAGCTATCCCGTGGTATACCGTATCCAGGTTGATGAGTTTTCCTCCAAAAACCTCACCTATAGCCTGTTGACCCAGGCAGACACCAAAAATTCTCTTGGTGGCAGCATATTTTTTTATGATCTCCTTGAGCAGACCGGCTTCATCAGGAATGCCCGGACCGGGAGAGAGGACGATATTAGAGTAAGCCTCTACCTCCTCAAGCTTTAGTTGATCATTGCGCTTTACATCTACCTGGCAATTCAAATCCTCCAGGTAATGGACCAGGTTGTAGGTAAAACTATCGTAGTTATCTATGACCAGGATCTTCTTCATAGCATTTAAATCGTTTCAGCTATTTGTAGCGCCTTATTTAAGGCGCCAAGTTTGTTGTAGGTTTCCTGCAATTCTGTTTCAGGATCAGAAGCGGCCACCAGTCCAGCTCCTGCCTGATAGTACAATTGGTGATTTTTGCTCAGGAAGGTCCTGATCATGATAGCGTGATTAAAGTCTCCCTTAAAATCCATAAAGCCGATGGCTCCCCCGTAGTAATCCCTGCTGGTTACCTCGTATTTTTCAATGAGCTGCATGGCCATATGCTTAGGAGCGCCGCTCAGTGTTCCCGCGGGAAATGTATCGGCAACCACGGTCATGGTAGCAATGTCTTCTTTCTTACTGGCCGTTACTTTAGAGACCAGGTGGATAACATGTGAGAAGAACTGTACCTCCCTGTAATTTTCTACCTGGACCCCGGTTCCATTTCTGCTGAGGTCATTACGGGCAAGATCTACCAGCATCACATGTTCACTATTCTCCTTGTCATCTTCGGTCAATTGCCTGGCCAGCGCTGCATCTTCCTCATCATTTCCGGTGCGTTTAAATGTACCTGCAATGGGATGGATCTCTGCCTTTCCTTTTTTGATAACCAATTGTGCTTCGGGAGAACTACCAAAAATTTTAAAATCGCCGTAATCAAAATAAAAGAGATAGGGCGAGGGATTTATTGAGCGCAATGCCCGGTAAACATTAAACTCGTCGCCTTTGAATCTTTGCTCAAATCGCCTGGAGAGCACCAATTGAAAAACGTCTCCCCGATGGCAGTGCTTTTTGGCGAGTTCAACATGTTTCATGTAATCCTGATCTTCCAGATTGGAAGTGGGACCACCCTGCCTGGCAAAATGGTAGGTGGCAAAATTTCGCATGCTCAACAGCTGCTCAATTTCTTCAATATTGCTCTCCTTGTCATAGCAGTGTGCGAAAATATAAGCTTCGTTTTTAAAGTGGTTGATGGCAATGATATTCTGGTAAACGGCATAGTAGATATCCGGAATACCCAGGTGGCCTGCTTTCTTTTCTATTTTGATGTCTTCAAAGTAGCGTACGGCATCATAAGCGATGTATCCAAAAAGGCCGTTATTGATGAACTTGAATCCGTTGGCTTCGGTTTCAAATTGCCTGCTAAAATCATGTATGATCCGGCTTACATCGGTGGAGCTTCCTACTGCTGAGCGCCGTGAGGATCCATCAGGTAAACGCGTTGTAATCTCCTCGTCCTGCACCTTAATAGAGGCAATGGGATTGCAGCAGATATAGGAAAAAGAATTATCACTGGCATGATAGTCACTACTTTCAAGCAAGATACTGTTTGGATACTGATCGCGGATCTTTAAATAGACGCTTACCGGCGTGATGGTATCCGCCAGGATCTTTTTGTGATATGTCTGCAGTTTATATTTCATAAGGCGTGCAATTAAAAAAGGCTTGTCGTGAAAGACAAGCCTTTGGTATCTGGTTACCTAAATGGATGACTTACTCACGACATAAGACGTAAGGCTAGCCACCACCAGGTATTTGAATTTCTCCTATTCATCGGCCCAAATATAGAAAGGAAAATCAAAATAACAAATCAAGTCAAAGAAAAACCCTGTTCGGTATAAACTCAGAACAGGGTGATTTTTTAAGCTTGATGAATTCTTAAAATTCCAGGTCTACTACCAGATCAAATTCGTCATAGATGGTCTTATCGCCCAGATTTTCGAAAAAGCTGCCTGAACCGTATCGCACGTCATATTGCGCGCGGTCTACTTTCATGGTAGCTGTTGCCTTGCTTCCATATACCGAAACATCGAATGTTACAGGTTTGGTAATGCCTTTGATGGTTAAGTCGCCAGTAACCTCATAAGAGTTTTTACCAGTTGCCTTTACGTCGGTGAAGACCAGACTGGAAGTTGGGTGACTTTCCACGCTAAAGAAGTCATCAGACTTCAAGTGGCCCTCCAATTTTCCTTTGTATTCCCCTTCCAGGTCTGTAGATATAAGGCTGGTCATATCCACAACAAATTCTCCGCCTGTCAGCTGGTCGCCTTCAAAAATCAGAGCGCCGGATTCCAGGTCTACTGTACCCGTGTGGGAACCAGTTACTTTGTAAGCTTTCCAGGTAACCTTACTGGTTTCTGTATTAACCTCTCTTTTTTCTTCCTCGATGGGGTTGGTAGCGCTGAGGTTGGTTCCGAACATGACTGCTACTGCCAATAAGAAAACATTCTTTTTCATACTTGATGATTTTAACAATGGATTAGAATTTATTTAATAGTGAATTTAATTGTTCGAGTTCATTCTCCGGTAAATCGCCTAACAGCTCCGCTTCTGTTTTACGCATCACCTCGTCCATCTTCAAAAGCATTTTGGAGCCTTTGGGTGTGATGCTGATCTCTACTTTGCGCCTGTTGGATTCGCATACTTCTCTTTCCACATATCCGCGGCTCAGCAACTTATCTACCAGGCGTGTGGTATTGCTCATCTTGGTAACCATTCTTTCATTTAAGGTGGAAAGATTGGCCGGTTTACCTTTTTGCCCCCGTAAAATTCGGAGCACGTTAAATTGCTGGAGAGAAACCCCAAAAGGTTTCAGAGCTCTGCCCAGCTGTTCATTGATCTTGTTGTGCACGAGAATTATATGAATGATCGTCCTGCTGCGCAGAGGGATGGGGTGATCCGTTTTAATTTCTAATTCGACATTCATGTAATTACAACATTTGTATATACAAATAAAGGGCAAATATGCTCGTGCTCAACAATTTTGTACATAAAGTTTTGTTAAATATCCCGCTAGAATGTCCTCAGTGAATTTTTTTTGATTCGCGGGGTGCAAAAGCAGGATAGATTTATATTTTTGCCAGAAAATTAAGATTATGACTGATCTATCACAGGAAAGCTGGGCAGAACAATTGGAAAAAGACAGCGACGCTGTAATTCTGGATGTCAGAACTCCCGAAGAAATGGAGGAAGGTTATATTCCCGGTGCGATGAATATTGATATTTATACCGGCCAGGAATTCCTGGATGAGATCGGTAAATTGGATAAAGACAAGAACTACTATGTCTACTGCCGTTCTGGAAATCGCAGCAGACAGGCCTGTGCCCTTATGAAACAGGCAGGTATCCGCAACGCTTATAATTTAGAAGGAGGTATTCTTGAATGGGAAGGAGACCTGGAAGATTGATACAATTCTGAATCCCGCTTGCAGCGGGATTTTTTATTTTATCCGAATGCGAGAAGACCTTCTTCATTTCATTTGGAAACACCAGAAATTCAGATCCGCAGATTTGAAAACTACCAGCGGTCTGAGGCTTCAGATACTGAAAACCGGAAAACACAACCATCAGGCAGGTCCGGACTTCCTCCATTCCCAGATGATCATAGATAACCAGCATTGGGCTGGCAATGTAGAGATACATATGAACTCCTCTGATTGGTTGCGTCATGGTCATCAAAACGATACGGCCTACAACAATGTCATTCTTCATGTTGTTTGGCAACATGACCGGTCCATTTTGACAGGATCAAAAACTGAGATGCCCACGCTTCAGCTTGAGGATTATATAGACCCTTCTGTCTTAAATAAATATCAGCAGCTGTTTTCATCCCGTCTGCGCCAATTTATCAATTGTGAAGATCGCTGCTTTGAAATATCCGATTACCTGGTGTTGCCTTGGCTGGAGCATTTGTTCAGGGAAAGGCTGGAATACAGAATTTCTGCAATCTCCAAGCTGTTGAAGAATAATAGACAGGACTGGGAGTTTACCCTGTTTCTATGGATGTTAAAATACTTTGGTCAGAAGAACAATGAACCAGCTTTCCAGGAACTGGGTAGATCGATAGATTTTAAACTGTTTCGCAAGCTTGGAGGATCTTTACTTCAGTTAGAAAGCCTTTTGTTTGGAATGAGTGGCCTGCTTAATAGACCTGGCCCCGAAGATGAGTACACCCTTACCCTTCAAAAGGAATTTAAATTCCTCCGGATCAAATACAACCTGGAACCCTCCCCTCTGGCCAAACCCGTATTTATGAGATTGCGTCCTCATAATTTTCCTACCATCAGATTGGCGCAGTTTGCCGCACTATATCACAGCCACCGAAATTTGTTCCGCAAATTGGTCGAAGCCCGGGAAATACCGGAACTCCTGACAATTTTAAATATTCGAGCCAGCTCTTACTGGGACGATCATTATAATTTTGGCACTACCTCTAACAGGTCTGTCAAAAAATTGAGCCTTGCTTTTAAGGAATCTCTGTTAATAAATGCGGTACTCCCGATGAAGCTGCTATTTGGTCGGGTTTACGGCAAAGATCTATATCCGGAAATAAGAAAATGGTATGCCCAAATGAGGAGAGAAAACAATTGGATACTCTCTAATTTTGAGCGTTTGAAATTTCCTCTGAACCACGCTTTGGATTCGCAGGCGCTACTTCACTTATATCAAAATTACTGTGTTAAAAATAGATGCCTTCAATGCGCAATAGGTAATCATTTATTGAATTGAATACCGTATTTTTAACCGATGAATTTATTCTATCAAATACTGTACTATTTTCAAAAAAGGGGCTTTGAAGTCTGCCGCCGAATAGCCGAAAGTCTCGGAATCAGAGCACGGGTGGTGCGAACTACATTTATTTACCTGACCTTTGTTACTCTGGGATTCGGTTTTGCTCTCTACCTGTTTCTGGCATTCTGGCTGCGCATCAAAGACCTCATCTACACCAAACGCACTTCAGTATTCGATCTCTGACTATGATAAAGCTCTTCCGTTCCAAAATATACCTGGCCATTACTTTAGTGCTTGCCATTTTGATGATTGGGGTGGTGGGTTATCGCTTCATATCTAATTTTGGTTGGCTGGATGCCTTGTATATGACGATCATTACAGTGACCACTGTGGGCTTTATGGAAGTACGCCCCCTGGATTCAGAATCCAAAATTTTTACCATACTTTTAATTATATCCAGTGTTTTTATCATTGCATACGCCGTGTCAGTTGTCACAGAGTATTTACTGAGCAGGAATTCATTACAATTATTAAAGACCAAAAAAGTGAAGAGCAGAATTGATAATTTAAGCGGTCATACCATAGTCTGCGGATTTGGCCGAAACGGGATGCAGGCGGCGGCCCGGTTAAAAACCTATAACCGGCCTTTTGTTGTCATCGAAAGGGACAGTGAGCTTATAGAGAAGTATGAAGAAGATATACTTTTTGTAGCAGGTGATGCCAATGAAGATGATATATTAGTTGAGGCTGGGGTATTGCGGGCTACCAACCTCATTGTCACTTTGCCTGATGATGCCGATAATCTTTTTGTAGTGCTTTCTGCCAGGCAGCTTAATAATAAGCTTTTTATCATCAGTAGAGCCTCTCAGGCCTCTTCCCAAAAAAAATTAGAACTTGCCGGGGCAGATAAGGTGGTCATGCCCGACAAAATAGGAGGCGACCATATGGCCTCTTTGGTAGTGATTCCCAACCTGGTAAGCTTTATGGACGAATTATCAATGGAAGGGGAACACACTACCAACCTGGAAGAAGTGGCCATTGAAGATTTCGCTGATCAGATAGACTGCAGTTCCTTAAGAGATTTGGATCTAAGACGTAAAACAGGTTGCACCATCATAGGATATATTGCTCCCGATGGAGAATATATAATTAACCCGGAGGCCGATATGCCTCTTCAGGCAAATAGCAAAGTAATTGTCTTGGGCAGGCCTGAACAGATAAGAAAGCTCAATGAGATGTTCCACATTGATTGAGCAGAGAATATTTGATTGCCTTCGGAATTTTTTGGATATTGTCAGCCTTACTGACTAATTGATAAACCAAACATCTACTCTATGAAGTTCAGACTTCTTACCCTCTGCACACTTTTAGCCCCTTTATTTACTTTTTCTCAAGATCAGGCCGAAATGGGATTAGACGACAGGATCAACGCCTGGTTTCTACCCATCACTGAAGTTTGGGAAGGAATTGTTTTTTGGCAGGTACCGGGAACGGGCATACCGTTGATCGTTATCATCCTGGTATTGGGAGCCACTTTTTTCACGCTTTATTTCGGTTTCGTCAATATTCGCAGGTTCCCGCTGGCCATAAATACGGTCCGCGGTAAATATGATGCCCTGGAAGGAGATGATGGGCATGGTGTGGAAAAAGCAGAGGTCAATATTGTGGGAGGAGACCTTGCCGATACCATCCGTGACGAAAGCAAGGAAGGTGAGGTAAGTCATTTTCAGGCATTGGCCACTGCTGTGTCCGGTACCGTAGGACTCGGTAACATTGCCGGAGTGGCATTGGCGATAGCCATCGGCGGGCCGGGTGCCACTTTCTGGATGATCCTCTGTGGATTGCTCAGTATGTCTACCAAATTCGTAGAATGTACCCTCGGGGTAAAATATCGCGATGTGAGCGCTGATGGAACGGTCTATGGCGGACCGATGTACTACCTCTCACGAGGTCTTAAAGAACGAGGATTTACAGGCTTGGGCAAAGCCCTGGCCGCAATTTTTGCAGTTATTTGTGTAGGAGCCTCCTTCGGAGGAGGCAATGCCTTTCAATCCAACCAGGCTGCAGAGCAGCTCGCCGCTATGCTTTCCCTGGAAGGTGGATCTACCGGATTTTTCATAGGTCTGATATTTGCCTTTGTAGTTGGGATCGTAATTATCGGCGGTATCAAGAGGATAGCATCCGTAACCGAGAAGATTGTACCTTTTATGGCCGGTATCTATGCTGTAGCCTGCCTGGTGGTCATCTTTGGCAACTTCTCCTATATAGATGACGCCTTTGTGCTGATCTTTAAAAGTGCCTTCACGCCAGAAGCGGGACTGGGTGGTCTCTTTGGCGTACTCATAGTAGGCTTCCGAAGGGCTGTATTCTCTAACGAAGCAGGAGCAGGGTCTGCGGCCATCGCACACTCGGCGGTAAAAACCAAATACCCTGCCAGTGAAGGAGTAGTGGCACTGCTAGAACCTTTCATCGATACGGTTGTAATTTGCACCATGACGGCTCTGGTTATCATTTTTTACAACAGTGGAGGCGTCTTTGAATATGGTGGTGATGGTGCCGGTAATGTTGTTATTGACGGGGTAGCTCTTGGAGGGGTAAATCTCACCTCCATGGCCTTTCAATCTGTCATACCCTGGTTTCCTTATATACTGACCCTGGCCGTAGTACTCTTTGCTATTTCCACTATGGTCTCCTGGTCTTATTACGGGCTGCAGTCCTGGAAATTCCTCTTCGGAAGAAGCAGGACCAGTGACATGACCTACAAAGTACTATTTGTGGTGTTTACCGTAATAGGCGCTTCGGCATCCCTGGGGGCGGTATTCCGTTTTTCGGACGCCATGATCCTTGCATTGGTCTTTCCAAATATGCTCGGATTAATGTTACTCTTCCCCAAGGTTAAGGAAGAACTTAACAAATACCTGCAGGCCATCCGGTCTATGAAAGAATAGAAAAATTGAAAAGGTTAAAATCCCACTTCCGGTTCAACAAGCAAGAACGGAGTGGGATTTTCTTTTTACTGGCCCTGGTAGTGCTGTACCAGATTGGCTTTTTTTTGGTGAAGTCAAGCCACTTTGGAACGGTAGATGAACATTTTAAACCGGACCGGAAGCTGCAAGCCAGGATAGACTCAATTTTAGATGTGGAACAGCGGCGGCTACCCGATGAGATACGGCCTGTGAATCCCAATTTTATATCTGATTTTAAGGGATATGTTTTAGGCATGAGTCCGGCTGAGATAGATCGCTTGCATAGGTTCAGGGCAT
>JBPEXP010000082.1:0-2469 GCA_052031475.1 Flavobacteriaceae bacterium
TTCCACGATCTTAATCTGGTCATTTATTTTCAGGCGGATGGAATGCAGCACCTCATTTTCTTCCTGCGTCCACTCTTTCTGACAGTAAATGGTCTGGATCTCAAATTCTTCTAAGAGTTCGGGGATGCTATGCTCAGGCCTGTCAAATTTGACGATCAGCGTAATATTTAATGCGTCCAGGTTTTTTCGTAACTCTTTGACAGATTCCAACAAAAACCGCGCTCGGAATTTTCCTGTTTTCTGAAAACCCATCCAGCCTTCTTCATAATGCCTCGGGTCAAAACAATAAAGGCCTAAAACCCGATCGTTTTCTGAACAGGCGGTGTAGAGAGACTGTTGATCTTTGACCCTTAAATCATTTCTGAACCAGACAAGTGCTGTTTTTTGTAGTTTCTGCATTTCTGACTGCAATATCGAACGGAATCCCAATCTCTTTCCCACTTTTTACGCCAGCTGAAAGGACGCTTACAGACCGGACATATTTTACTGGGCAAATTTTGCTTGGACGTTCCCCTCAATGGCTTACTTAATTTGTTCCAGTTTTTTCATGACCTGCTCCGCTTCGTAAAGCTTGTCATCTGCTTTTTTTCTGTTGATATGAGAAAGTTTATGGGCCTCTTCCATCAATTTCCTGTATTTCTCCTGCAACTTCTCCGATTCTGACTTCTTTCTAAAAATTCCGTACATAATTGAACTTGTTTAAAGTTATTCTTACAAAGCTCCACAAAATGTTTAATAAATTATGTTAATAATTAAACAAAATATGTACAAAATCCTCTATTTTCCCATAATTTCGACTCAATTTCTTAAAAGAAGGGTAGTTCACCTCATTAAAAATCATCTTATGTCTAAGGATCTGAATGTCTTTGGAAAAGAAATAGAGCCCTGTTGTTATGACCCCTTAACGGGCTATACCAGGGATGGTCATTGCCGTACCCTCGCCCAGGATACAGGCACGCACATTATATGCGCGGTGATGACGAAAGAATTCCTGGATTTCACCAGAAGCAGGGGTAATGATCTGACCACACCCAGGCCGGCATGGGAATTTCCCGGTCTCAAACCAGGAGACCGCTGGTGTTTGTGTATCAGCAGGTGGCTGGAAGCCGAGGAGGCAGGGGTGGCCCCTGAAGTAGTGCTAAAGGCCACCCATCAAAAAGCACTTGAATTTACTTCCATGGAACTTCTTCTAGAATATGCTTATTGAGAATCATTAATAAATCAGCCCGAAAACTTTAATGGCTCAATATATATTTCAAGAACTTTGGCTGAAAGCACCTACCCATAAAGGAACCAATAATTAACGCAGCCGTTTCATAAACTCGTCCTTAAATGCCCTGCCTATAGGCAGTCTCAAGTTTTCTGTGATATATACCTGATTGCCGTAGAGCTTCTTTATTTTGGAGATATTTACCAGATAAGACCGGTGGATCCTCGCGAAATTCGCAGTATCCAAATTTTCAACCCAATAGCTTAACGTTTCCTGGGACAAATACTTCTTTCCTTCTGTTACGATTTCTGTATAATCAGAATCTGAATGAATAAATAGAATGTCGGCGATCTCTACCCGCAGGTGTTCATGACCTGATTTGATGAAAATCTCAGATCGCGAAATTGGTTCGGGGACCTGGTCGGTGCGTGGCTTCCCAATCCCGGATCTTGATGGGACTTTTGCCACCGCTTTGAGAAAGCGCTCAAATGAAAAAGGTTTTAGCAGATAATCCACTACATTTAATTCATAGCCTTCCAGGGCATAATCGGGATAAGCCGTCGTCAGGATTACGGCAGGGGCGGCGGGAAGTGTCTTGAGAAACTCGATGCCTGAGATCTTTGGCAGATGGATATCTAAAAAAAGCAGATCTACTGGTTCATTCTTGAGAAAATCCATAGCCTGAACGGCGTCAGAGAACGTCGCTTTTAGTTTCAGACTGCCTGTATCTTCAATATATTTTTGAAGGATGCGCTGGGCAGGGGGCTGATCTTCTATAATGATACAATTCATCCTTCATTTAGTTTTTGGAGTTGCATCTTCAGCTTCACTTCAAATCGATCCCCGGATTCCTCTATATGCAATTCATGGGCATTGGGATAGAGTAATTCCAGCCTTTTCCGGACGTTTTCCAGACCAATGCCCTTGTTTCTAGTCCCTGTAGATCGAACCGGCTTAAAGTTATTCTGACAATGAAAATGCAATTCATCACCTTGTAGCTCTATATGAATATCGATATAAATGTTCTCGGTCTGACTGGCCTGGCTGTGTTTGAATGCGTTTTCAATAAAAACAACCAGGATCAAAGGCGCGATCTTGTGAGACGAACCGATCCCGTTCTTTCTGAATTGAACATTTCCACGCTCCTCGATCTGCAATTGGTACAATTGAGTAAAATTTTCTAATTGCTCAATTTCTTTAGCGAGAGGCACATAGCGCTCCTTACACTCGTAGAGCATGTAGCGCAGCACGGCGCTTAG
>JBPEXP010000083.1:0-7147 GCA_052031475.1 Flavobacteriaceae bacterium
GGGTGGGTCAGTGAATTGCACTTGGAATTGCAGGGATCCTCACCCCTTGAATTTTCCCCGGCAGTATTACCGCACAAAAGATATTGCGCGTAGGCCACAGCCATGGCCAGGGCACCGCAGCCTTCCGGACCCACAAAAAGATGGGCATGGGGTATCCTTCCTGCATCGGCGCTTGATGTCAGATGATTCTTTATGTGTTTAAGCCCCAGGATTTCTTTGAACAACATCGAACCAAAGATAGCTTTTCGCATTTTATTTAGGCCGGCAATCTGCTGTGAAGTTCAGACATAAATATTTACTTTTGGATTTCCATAATTCGAGAACCGCATGAAAACTGTAGACGACTTCAATTTTGAAGATAAGAAAGCATTAATACGGGTAGATTTCAATGTCCCGCTGAACGAAGAGATGCAGGTAACCGATCTCACCAGGATCGAGGCAGCCAAGCCAACTATTATTAAAGTACTGGAGGATGGTGGTTCGGCCGTTTTGATGAGCCACCTGGGAAGGCCTAAAGGCGAGCGAAACCCAGACCTGAGCCTGTCTCATATCTGCTCCACGGTTTCTGAAGTGCTGGGCGTGGAAGTGAAGTTCGTAGACGACTGCGTTGGAGAAAAGGCTGAACAGGCGGCCTCAGAATTAGAACCGGGGGAGATTCTATTACTCGAAAATCTCAGGTATTACAATGAAGAAGAGAAAGGCGATGACGAATTTGCCGCCCAACTGGCAAAGCTTGGCGATATTTACGTTAATGATGCTTTTGGCACGGCCCACAGGGCTCATGCATCCACTACCATCATAGCAAAATTCTTCCCTACAAGAAAATGCTTCGGATACCTTCTGGCCAACGAAATCAACGCCATTGAAAAGGTGCTTCGCTCAGGCGAAAAACCTGTGACCGCAATCCTGGGCGGCGCCAAGGTCTCCTCTAAAATTACCATCATCGAGAATATACTGGATAAGGTGGATCACCTGATCATTGGCGGTGGAATGACCTATACCTTCATTAAAGCCCAAGGGGGCTCCATAGGGGATTCAATTTGCGAGGATGACAAGCTGGACCTGGCCAGGGACATACTTAAGACAGCCTCAGAAAAAGGCGTCCGTGTTCACTTACCGGTAGATGTGCTGGCGGCGGATTCATTTTCTAACGACGCCAAAACTAAGATCGTAGCCGTAGATGAAATTCCGGACGGATGGCAGGGACTGGATGTAGGCCCCAAAACGCTTGAAAATTTTGAGACCGTCATCCTTCAATCCAGAACCATACTTTGGAATGGTCCGGTAGGTGTTTTTGAAATGGAGAATTTTTCGAACGGCACCATAGAAATTGGTAATTCTGTTCACGAGGCTACTGAGAACGGCGCTTTTTCTTTGGTGGGAGGCGGAGATTCTGTAGCAGCCGTAAAACAATTTGGTTTTGAAGATAAGGTGAGTTATGTGAGCACTGGCGGAGGTGCCATGCTCGAAAGCCTCGAAGGCAAAACTCTACCTGGGATCGCAGCAATATTGGATAAGTAATACCGTTAAAATAAAAAGGTCTGGGTTCTTTTACCAGACCCTCTAGCTGCGACCATTTTATGGTTTGATTAAAAAAAACGATTTTAGTAAACCCCCACGGTTTAGAATCAGATGTATGACCGTTATTAGAAGCCAGTTTTTCATCCTTGTATGCCTCATGGGATGTGCCGTATTATACGGCCAACAAGAACCTTTGATCAATCCCTCACAACCAGTGAAGTTGATCCAGGATCAAAGCCATGGGAACAATGATACTACCATAGTAAGCTCAGAAGGCAAGGTTGGAGACCTTCCTCCTCAAACAGCCGGAATAATTGCGCCTGTTAAAAAGGATAGTGTGGTTTACAGGCTGGAAGACATTCCGGAAGTCGCTAAGTACGACCGGATGTGGCTGAAAGAATTGCGCGAAAATGCCAGCCTTTACGATGAGATGTTGTTGGAAGTTCAACAGCCAGATACCACGGTTGATCCCCTCGAAGGTTTCTCTACCGAGCTGTTAAAAGAACGCCTCGCGGTAATCAATGAGAAAACACCATTCAACGTAGAATACAATCCAAGCCTGGAAAGTGTCATCAAGTCTTTTTTGCGTGGAAAAAGAGAACTGATGGAGCGCATGCTGACGGCCAGTCAATTCTACTTTCCCATGTTCGAGCAGGAACTTGATGCCTACGATATACCTGTGGAGATCAAATACCTCGCAGTGGTTGAATCTGCGTTGAACCCCAGGGCAAGGTCCAGGGTTGGCGCAACCGGACTCTGGCAATTTATGTATAGCACAGGGAAAATTTACGGACTGGATGTAAGCAGCTATGTGGATGAAAGAAGAGATCCTATCAAGGCTACCAAAGCAGCATGCAGCTATCTGGCTAAGCTCTATGAGATTTTTGGCGACTGGGACCTGGCACTGGCGGCCTATAACTCCGGACCGGGCAATGTAAACAAAGCCATCCGCAGATCAGGAGGACATAAAAATTACTGGAATATACGGCGTTACCTCCCGCGAGAAACAGCCGGCTATGTGCCTGCTTTCCTGGCAACGATGTATATTTTTGAGTATGCAGACGAACACGGTCTGAAAAAGGTCAACGCAGAAAGGCCCTATTTTGAAACAGACACCATTCACGTTAAAAAGCTGATCACCTTTGACCAGATCTCAGAATTGGTTGGCGTGACCAAGGAGGAATTGGAGATGCTCAACCCTTCGTACAAGTTGAATATTATTCCTTACGTCAAGGGTAAAGATTACAGTCTCAGGCTACCTAATTACGCCCTGGGAAGATTTGTATCTAATGAAGAGGCCATTTATGCCTACGTGGAAGAAGAGCTTAAAAAAATAGAAAAGCCATTACCTCAGCTGGTCACCAGCCAGAACAGGATCCGGTATAAGGTTCGCAGCGGAGATTACCTGGGTAAGATCGCAGAAAGATATGGTGTAGGTGTCAGCCAGATCAAGCGATGGAACGGCTTGCGAAGCGATAATCTACGTGTCGGACAGCGACTCACCATCTTTCCGAGAAGACCGGTAACTACTGCATCTTCCAATCCGAAACCATCCACTTCCAGTACCTCCCAGGTTCAGGGTTCCAAGATTCATACGGTGCGTAAAGGAGACTCGCTCTGGACCATTTCACGCCAGTACCCCGGCATAACCATCGAGAAGCTTCGCCAATGGAATGGGATCACTGGGAATAATCTGATTCCCGGAACCAGACTTAAACTCTGCGACTGCTGAGATTCCCTCACTGGAAATTATATTTTACTTAACGGGAGAATAGCTTCTTACATTCTATATTTGAAGCCAGGCTATTTTAAGCTATCTTGAAATCGGATGTAATTGAATAAGAAAATGAGACAAATAGGAATACTGCTCTTCACATTCTTCCTGGTCGCGGGCTGTGTTGATGGCAAGAAAAAATCGTATAAACCCGCTTCCATTGGCGCCATTAATACATTGGCTGTGGTTATGGAGAATGACCTCTGGGAAGGCGAGGTGGGCGATAAGGTCAGGGAGCATTTTGCAGCACCCATCCTGGGACTCACCTGGGATGAACCGCTTTTTACGCTGGAACATATGCCCAAGCAGGTATTTACAGGAACCACCAGGCATAGGAGGTCTGTTTTATTCGTAGAGCTGGATAGCCTGGATTTGGCAGTGGTCAAAGCCGATGTATACGCCACACCACAGCGTGTTGGCCTCATCCAGGGCCAGACGGAGGCGGAACTTATCCAAAACCTGGACCAGGAGGCTCAGCAGATCATAGCATCCTTTAAGGCAACAGAGGTAAAAGAGGCTCAAAAGCGCTTTTTGAGATCCTTGAGCAAAGACAAAGTCCTTGAAAACAAATACGGTGTAAAAATGCGCGTTCCTTCTGTTTATACGGTAGGGAAGGAAGAGGAGAATTTTGTCTGGATCGATAGGGAAATCCCAAGAGGCAGCATGAATATCATTGCCTATGAGATGCCGGCAGAAAGCTTTACCAATGATTCTACACTGGTTACCGATATTGTAAAGATGCGGGATTCTATCGGACAGAAGTATATTCCAGGACCGGATATACCTGGAAAGACTACCTACATGATCACTGAGAAGGCCTTTGCCCCCTATGTCTTTACTACCCAGATCGCAGACAAAAACGCCATTGAGGTTCGCGGCATTTGGGAGGTGCATAATTACCCCATGGCCGGCCCCTTTGTCACCTACATCATAGATGATGAGGAGAACGATCGAAAATTAGTATTGGAAGGATTTACATTCGCACCTGCGACCAACAAGCGGGACTACATGTTTGAATTGGAAGCGATACTCAGAACTTCCAGGTTCCTAAATGAGGATGACATTTCGGACCAGACGGCTTCTTTGGAATAATATAGTATTTGCTGAAATATAAAAAAGCGCCCCTGGGGGCGCTTCCTGTCTTTAGGTCAGTTGGTGTTTAGTCAAAGGCGTATCCTGTAAGTACTCTGAAAATAAACGCATAGAGCACTATGACAAAGCTTATAAAGCAGAACCAGAAGAAGACTTTGAAATAATTCTTTATAAGTAAATGCCCCAGATTCTTAAAAGCTTCCAGGTAAATTTGTTTCAGGAGTAGTAAATGTTTCATAGTTAAGTAATTATCTGGTAATGATTATCGCTATATATAACTGAACTTGATAGGGCTTCCGTATTTTGGCAGCCGCCTTTGTTGTGAAAAGGCTCTACCGTGTTGAGAAGCACCACATTTTGCTCTTCTTATATTGATATTCAGGGGATTAAAAAAAACCGCTCCCGGGAAAATCGGAAACGGTTTCACTATGAGTTGGTGGGGTTATGTTACATATTTACTATGATGAATTCTGAACGTCGGTTCAGCTGATGCTTTGCACTGCTGCATCGTACGCTGCCATTGCATTCATTGAGGAGCCTTTCTTCACCGTAGCCCGTGGCACTCTGAATCCTCTTCGGATCAATGCCTTTGGAAATAAGATAATCCCTGGTAGATTTTGCCCTCTTATCTGAAAGATATTTGTTGTAGGCCCTCTTACCTCTGGAATCGGTGTGGGATTCAATGGCTATGACCATGGTCGGATAGGTATTCATCACTTCTACCAGCTTGTCTAATTCTTCGGCTGCATCCGTCCTGATGTTGAATTTGTCGAAATCAAAATAGATATTATCTATCTTCAGTTTCTTAAGACCGTCTTCTATGACGATGAGTTCTTCCAGCCTCTTCAGGTTTACTTCCACTTCAACTCTTTCGTTATCAACCGTAGAAACTTCCTGCAGGTTTTCAAAGTAATTCTCCTTTTGGGTCCTGATCACGTAACGCGTATTGCTCTCCAGCTCTTCGAATACAAAACTACCGTCTTCAGCAGTTTCCACTTCCATGAGTTTGATGTTGTTCTCATCCAATAGCTCCACCATGGTCCTCGGCATGACTTCTCCGGTAACCATTTCGGTTACCACACCGGCGATGGCATTTTCATTGGGTTCTTCAGGCAGCAACCTCTTGAAGGAATAAATATCGTCGTCTCCTTTGCCTCCACGTCTATTAGAAGCGAAAAATCCTTTCTGCGTACTTTCGTTAATGATATAGGAGAAATCGTCCAGCCTGCTGTTTACCGGCTGACCCAAATTCAAGACTTCTTCAAAACCTTCTTCGCCTATGACAGCCTCATAGACATCCAATCCTCCAAGGCCCTCATGACCGTCGGATGAAAAGTAGAGCTTTCTGTCGCTGATAAAGGGGAACATCTCGCGGCCTTCCGTGTTGATGTCCGGTCCGAGATTCCTTGGATCTGAAAATTGTCCCGGGCCTACCACATCAACCACAAAAATGTCTGTTTTGCCCATGCTTCCCGGCATGTCGGATACAAAATACAACTGTTTGCCATCCGGACTCAGGGCGGGATGCCCCGTGGAATAATTATCACTGTTAAACGGCAGTTCTTCAGCTTCTGACCAGGAATCCCCCACTTTTCTGGACATGTAAATTTTTAGGTGGTTTACCCCTTTATTGTCCCTTCTGAGCTTTTTTCCATAGTTGTTGCGTGTAAAATAGATCGTCTTTTGATCCGGCGAGAAGGCTACGGCTGCCTCGTGATATTTGGTGTTGATCTTTTTGGAAAATTTTACTGCATCCCTGACCTCGTCAGATTCCTGGTTGATCTTGGCCACATAGAGGTCGAGATAGGGCTGGTTATTCCATTTATACCGCCTGGTATTAAAAAAGGCAGAGTCCATTGCCGAAGAGAATACCAGCTTATCTTCCCCAAAGAACATCGGGGAGAAATCCGAGTATTCAGAATTGACGGCAATGTTGCGGATCTCCATCTCCTCTTTCAGGTCCAGTACATTGTCCAGCGCCGCTTCTCTGGGCCTGGGCCGATACGGCCTTCTGGATGCTTCTTCCTCAGAGGCTTTGCTGTATAGCTTCATCAGTCTTTTTGCCCGACCGTATTTTCCAATTCCTTTGAGGGAATGAGCATATTTAAAAAGGTTTTCGGCCCTCATATCTGATTTGTACTTGCTGTAGAGCATCTCATACCAGTAGTGGGCCCGTTCCATGTTGGTGTTAAAATAGTGAGAATCACCGGCCTTTCTGATAATCTCAAAAGATTGGTTTTCCGGATTTTCCTCCAGGATCATTTCGTATAGCTGTGCAGCTTCGGCATACCACATTTTTTCAAAATAACTATCCGCTTTCTCCAGTAACTTGTCGTTATTTCCATTAATACTTTTTCGGAATTTTTCCTTAACAGCAAAGCGAATTGTTGGCGTATTACTGGTGATTTTCTTCTCTGTTTCAGCTGTGCCGGCATCTTTTTCAGAGCTTTGGTTCAGCTCCTCCAAATGCAGGATCCAGGTTTTACCCTTGTACTGACCGTCCATATGTCCGATAGATGCCTGTGCAGCTTGAAGGCCAGACTCAAATCTTGCGAGATAGGTATAATTCATACCGCTTGATGGATGCTTCATGCTCCCCGCAGCGGGAAATTTTCTCCTGAGCTTTTTCGCATAGGACAAGGCGTTATCGGGGTCGCCAAAAACACCGCTGATCACATAATAACCGGGTCGCAGACCCTTTAATGCAGGTTCTGAACGGGCAGAGATCTTATGTTGGTCTAGCAGGCTGAAAAAAGCTTC
>JBPEXP010000084.1:0-13144 GCA_052031475.1 Flavobacteriaceae bacterium
ATTGTAAGCACCATCAATCTTTGCAGGGATCTCGCAGATCGCTTTCCGGAGTATCATTTTGTACCTGTTTATTGGATGGCCAGTGAGGACCACGATTTTGAAGAGATCAATTATTTTAATTTCAGGGGACAGAAAATGCGCTGGAATAAAGAGGCTTCAGGCGCTGTGGGAAGAATGGATACCGAGGGGCTCGAGGAGGTATATCAGGTTTTTCAATCGCAATTGGGCAAGTCTCAACGGGCTGATCATTTATTGGAATTGTTCAGGCAATCCTATTTGGAGCACGGCAATTTAACTGAAGCCACCCGTTTTCTGGCTCATCGCTTATTTGGAGAACACGGACTGGTTATTGTAGATGGCGATGATATCGGATTGAAAAGACTCCTGATTCCCTATATGGAAAAAGAGTTTGCCGAAAAGATTTCATTTAATGCGGTAAGTGCCACCATCAAAAGATTAGCCGAACCAGATCTGGATTACCACGTCCAGGTAAACCCGAGGGAGATCAATTATTTCTATTTAACTGAGGGGGTGCGTGAAAGGATACTGGAAGATAAAGACGGTTTTGTGATCAACAATACCGATATCCGTTTCAGCCGGGAAGCACTCCAAACTGAGATTACCAACCATCCTGAAAGATTTTCGCCCAATGTGATCACTAGGCCTCTTTTTCAGGAAGTAGTACTTCCCAATCTTTGCTATATAGGTGGAGGAGGGGAGATCGCTTATTGGCTCCAGCTAAAAACCTCATTTGAGGCTCAGCAGGTACCGTTTCCCATATTGCTGCTCAGGAATTCGGCCCTGATGATATCGCGCAAGCAATACAAGAAGCTCCAGAAACTCAATCTGAGCCTCGAGGATATATTTATGAAGCAAAGCAGCTTTATCAATAAAAAGATCCGTGAAATATCCAACATCAATATAGATCTTTCCAGCCAGAAGCAATTTCTGAAAGAGCATTTTGAGAGCATGTACGAAATTGCTGAACAGACAGATAAATCCTTTCTGGGTGCCGTAAAGGCCCAGGAGGTAAAGCAGCTGAAAGGAATCGATCGATTGGAAAAGCGTTTATTAAAAGCCCAGAGAAGAAAACTGAAAGATCACGTCATACGTATGACTGATATCCAGAATCAACTGTTTCCCAATCAAAGTCTGCAGGAAAGAGTATTGAATTTCAGTGAGATCTACCTGGAATATGGCCCGGGCCTTATTGAGGATCTGCTCGCCCATCTTCAGCCGCTAAGCTTGGAATTTGCCGTCATTAAATACTGATAACTTCTGCGGTAGCAGAGGAAGATAAAGAACCAGATGCATAAGATTGATATAGACACGGTGGAGATGACCCTGGACGTCATGAAATACGCCGTTAGCAGGATCACCAATACCAGGCCTGAAATGGGCGCTCCCAAAAGGGAAGAAGAATTAAAAGAACTAGTTGGAGATACCATTACCGCTGAAGGTATTGGGAGTGAGAAAGCGTTTCAGCTCTTTCGGGATATATTGGTGAAGGCTACGGTACCCATTGACCATCCAAGACACCTGGCCTTTGTTCCGGCAGCACCTACCAGGGCCGCCGTTCTGTTTGACCTCGTAACCTCGGCATCCAGTATTCACGGGGCCTATTGGATGGAAGGAGCCGGTGGTATATTTTGCGAGAATGAGGCTATTAAATGGCTGATAGAACTTACGGGGATGCCGAAAGGCGCTTTTGGGGTTTTTACCAGTGGCGGAACTGCCGCCAATCTATCCGCCATGGTAACGGCCAGGGAATATTGGCGGCGGCAGCATGATCTCCGGGATAAAAAAGGGATCATCCTTACGTCTACAGGTGCCCACTCATCCATAAAAGCCATGGCAAAGGTCATTGATGTAGACGTTCAGCAGGTTGATGCGGAAGACCGTTTGACCGCTGCTCTTCTGGAAGAATGGATATCCGGATTGAATGCAGAACAAAAAGAACGCGTCTTTGCGGTGGTGGCCACCGGAGGAACGACCAATGCCGGTATTATCGATGATCTGGCCGGCATCGCAGAGGTCTGTCAAAAAGAGGGATTCTGGTTTCACGTGGATGCAGCCTATGGCGGCGGGGCCCTGGTGGCTGACAGTGTCAGACATTTATTCCAGGGTATTGAGCAGGCAGACAGCGTAACCATCGATCCGCATAAATGGTTATTCTCTCCTTATGACTGCGGCGCCATCCTGTATAAGGATCCCTCATTGGCCAAGGAGGCCCATGAACAGGAAGGCTCTTATCTTGAAATTATTAAAGATCCCGGAGCACACGGCTTCAATCCGGCTGATTACCAGATCCAGCTGACCAGGCGATTGCGCGGACTTCCACTTTGGTTCTCCCTGGCTACCCACGGGACAGACAAATACCGCTGGGCTGTAGAAAGAGGCATCACCTTGGCAAATATCGCAGGCGAATTAATCCAAAAAAGAGATTACCTGGAGCTCGTTCGCCCGGCTAGCCTTTCCATCGTATTGTTTCGCAGACTGGGATGGTCTGAAGAAGATTATAAGAGCTGGACCTATAAAAATCACCGGGAGGGTATAGCCCTGGTTACTCCCACCCGATGGAAAAATAATAAGGGTTACGAAAGCGTAGTAAGATTTTGTTTTATCAACCCAGACACCACGGAAAAGGATATCGAGATCATACTCGACACAATGAAGTGAGAGACTTTAAGGCACCAAATGCCTGCCTTCCCAATGACCGTCTTCCCTGGTAAACCGCACGCGGATGTGATCCGGACTGGAAAGTTTTAAATATTCAATCCTCTTGGGAATTACATGAACGGCACAGAAATAGTGATCACCGCTCAGGTAGTCGAGTGTTTCCGGATTCTTTAATTCGCTACCGGGCGCTGAGGTAGTGGTATAGTCTTTTCTCCGGCTGCCCTCTATTTCTTTCCAGTAGGCCTGTATCTCCTGTTCATTTTTATCAATTCTGGCAAGTCCGTCTATGCGCACCTGCAGCAGCTTGGAAGCGTCATAGAATAAGAGGCTCACCTTGTGGTTCTCATGGATGTGCATGACTTTCTTGGATCGGTAGTCAGTAAAAAAGGTGAGTTCCAGTTCAGGGCTTACTTTTCTAAGGACTATGGTTCTTTGCCTGACCATATTTTCTACACCTACTGTAGCCAGGCAGAAATAACGGAAGGGATGGTCCTTATCATCCGCACCTTGGTGCAGCGCATCTTTCAGTTCATCAAAATAATTTTCCGTCATATGTTCAGCTTGAATTGGATATAAATATAAAAATTTTAAAAATCGGGTAGGGTTTTTTAAAGCTGAATTGTTATAAGTATAAATTGCTATGAAAAAGCAAAATTTAGTAGTGTCATAATAAGTTCATGTGTTTAGGTTGGTTTTTGATTAGAAAAGCCCTGCAGCGTTAAGCTCAGGGCTTTTTCTTTTGGTGTAATTCGTCTAATTAATACTATAAAATCAAATCGTGTTTTAGCATCGGTTCTCAGGTTCCCCTTGTTCTAATTACCTGCTTCACCTCATAAAATTAAGCCGTATTTCTGAAGAATGGCTATAAATTTACAACCACAAATTACTCCTGAATTATCCGTTGATAAAGATGTAATAAATATACCCAAAAGAAACTTTTGAAAAACTTCCGAATTGCTATTTTTGCCCATGCAAAACAACGTCCTTATCTTAGATTTCGGTTCCCAGTACACCCAGTTGATCGCGCGCAGGGTCAGAGAACTGAATATTTACTGCGAAATAAAACCCTATAACCGACTACCTGAAGACCTTTCAATTTTTGGAGCCGTTATACTTTCCGGTTCGCCTTTCTCTGTGAGGGCCGAAGACGCTCCCCACCCAGACCTGAGTCTTATTAAAGGAAAAATCCCTCTTCTGGGCATTTGCTACGGAGCCCAGTATTTGGCCCAGTTCTTTGGCGGCCATGTGGCCCCTTCTGATACCAGGGAATACGGTAGGGCAAAGCTGTGCTCCATCTCGGCAAAAGAACCTTTTTTCTATGAAATATCAGACCAGAGCCAGGTATGGATGAGCCACAGCGACTCTATTAAGGAACTACCTGAGAATGGGGTCCGGATGGCCAGTACGGTAGATGTTCCCAATGCAGCCTACCGGATAGAAGGAGAACAGACCTTTGGTATCCAGTTCCATCCAGAAGTCTATCACACCGTCCAGGGGGCGAAGATCCTGGAGAATTTCCTGGTGCATATTGCAGGCCTGGAGCAAAACTGGACACCGGATGCCTTTGTAGAGACCATGGTTGGGGAATTAAAGCAGCAATTGGGTGATGACAAGGTCATTCTTGGACTGTCTGGTGGTGTAGACTCCACCGTGGCTGCAGTTTTGCTGCATAAAGCCATCGGAAGAAACCTACACTGTATTTTTGTCAATAACGGTTTGCTCAGAAAGAACGAATTTCAGGAAGTGCTGGATCAGTATGAGCATATGGGTCTGAATGTCAAGGGGGTAGATGCTTCGGCACGTTTTTTGAACGCTCTTGCAGGGGTGGAAGATCCTGAAGAAAAACGCAAGATCATAGGCCGCATCTTCATCGAAGTTTTTGATGATGAGGCGCATAAGGTTGAGAACGTCAAGTGGCTGGCACAAGGCACTATTTACCCGGACAGGATCGAATCGGTTTCAGCCACGGGAGGCCCTTCTGCCACAATAAAGAGCCATCATAATGTAGGTGGATTGCCGGATTATATGAAGTTAAAGGTGGTAGAACCATTAAAAATGCTGTTTAAGGACGAGGTAAGACGTGTAGGCACCAGTCTGGGTGTTGCCGAGGAAAGATTGGGCAGACATCCGTTTCCTGGTCCGGGTCTTGCAATTCGCATTCTGGGTGATGTAACTGAGGAAAAAGTAGCTATTTTGCAGGAAGTAGATGCCATTTTTGTCGACGGATTAAAGAAATGGGGACTTTATGACCAGGTCTGGCAGGCCGGAGCCATGCTTTTACCCGTACATAGTGTAGGGGTCATGGGCGATGAACGAACCTATGAGAAGTGTGTGGCCTTAAGAGCCGTTGAAAGCACCGACGGAATGACGGCAGATTGGGTCAACCTCCCCTATGAGTTCTTGCAAAAGACGTCGAATGATATAATTAACAGGGTCCCCGGGGTAAACAGGGTGGTATATGATATCAGTTCAAAGCCCCCGGCAACGATCGAATGGGAATAATATGAAGCTAAGATATCTGCTTACTTTTTTACTAATACTGTGCGTAACGGGCCTAGTTACAGCCCAGCAATTCACTACACACAACGTAAAACAGGGTGAAACGCTGTACAGTATTTCCCGGCAATACAAGGTTACCCCATTTAATATCCTGAAGTACAATAAGGAATTAAATCAGGATCAGCCATTGCAGCCAAATACCTTGCTGATCATACCTCTTGACGCGGCTGCCTCGGATACCAGCCAGCAGGTAGATTCGCTGGTAACGAACATCATTAAGGAAAAGGACAGCGTAGAATCAAAGCCTGAACCTCTGCGTTTTACCAACCATAAAGTTCGCAAACGGGAAACCGTATTTGGGATCACCCAGCGATATGAGATCACCGAAGCAGATCTGAAGCGATATAATCCGGTCCTATACGCCAATCCGTTGAGGAAAGGCATGAGGCTGAAGATCCCGGTATTCCCGGAGCCCGTAGAAGACGAATCGGCCTTGGATCCTGAGTTATTTGAATCCTACACGGTCCAACCCAAGGAGACCCGCTGGAGTATTGCGCACAAATACGGAATTACCCTGGATAGCCTGATGGTCCTGAACCCGGATCTTCCCAAAACGACCAATCATCTGGCTATTGGCCAGGAGCTCATCCTTCCCAGGTTGAAGGGCAGCAGCATAGAGGAGCAACAGGCCGAGCTTTTCATATCCTATACCGTTCCCCCTAAAAAAACGCTGTATAGCCTGGGCCAGGAATACGGCGTAGAGCCACAGGAAATAGTTCGGTTAAACCCCGAAATCATTGAAAAGGGCGGACTGAAGGAAGGGATGATCATCCGGCTTCCGGAAAAAAAGATAGAAGCGGGTGAGGTAAATACGGCCAACTACGTCTTTTATGAGGTAAAGCCAAAACAGACCGTCTATTCACTGACCCGTAAACTGAAACTTTCGTATGAAGAGTTACTGGAGCTCAATCCTGACTTAAGCCGGGGTCTTCAGGCAGGCATGGTTTTAAAAGTTCCGGTAGATCAATCCCAGGTTTTGGATGTAAAGAATTCTTTGGTGCTTGATGAAATCAATCTCAGAGACAGCATTAACGTAGAAAACAGGCCAAGATTGATGTACCTGCTGCCATTCAGGGCCAATCGCATAGATTTGTCTGACACGGAAAGTGCGGTTAATTCTCTTGAACGCAGTAATGCGCTTCGATACAGCCTGGGCCTATATTCGGGTTCACTCGTCGCTTTAGACTCCATCGCTGAACTAGGTATATCCGTGGATGTGAAGACCTTTGACACCGAACTGGACCTGGAGAAGACAAGACGGATCTTGGCCGCTGAAGATCTCAGCAAATACCAGGCAATCATCGGCCCCCTGCAGCTGAACCTCCTGAAAGAAGTTGCCGTACAGGCATATAACAGCGGTGTTGCCGTTGTGGCTCCGTTGGCTGGTCAGGGAGATACCCATCTAGACAATGTATTTTATTCCGTACCCCCGGATTCGCTGCTTCGCAAGACGATGATGCGATATACCAGCGAGATAATAGACGATCAGAATATCATCGTAATTGCCGATTCAAAGAATCAAGAAGCAGAAGCACTGATCAAAGAGACCTTTCCCACCGCTTCTTCTGTGGAGATCATGGAAGACGAAGAGAATATTTCCATGGATATCGATCTGTTTTCGGCCCTGCTCTCCCTTGAAAAAGAGAATTGGGTATTTGTAGAAACAGATAATTTTAAGCTGGTTTCCAGCGTGACATCCATATTAAATTCCTCCAATTCTGATACGACTAAGGTGAGGATGTTTACCACGCTAAAGACCAAGGCTTTTGAAAATGACGTGATCTCAGGAACCCACCTGTCTAATTTAAATTTCACCTATCCTTCAGTTTACCGTGATATAAACAACGAAGCTTTTAGCCGCCGCTACCGCAGGCGATTTGGTGGTGATCCGGATCGTTACGCGATGCGCGGTTTTGATCTCACCATGGACCTGATGCTGAAACTTGCCTTTAAGATGGATCTTTTCCAGGTTTCTGAAATGCTGGGTCAGACCGAGTATACCGCCAATAAATTCAATTATGCTAAGGACCTGGGCTACAGTTATTACAATACAGCATCTTATATCATGACCTATGAACAGATGCAGATCAAAGAACTAAAATCATATCGATGACGTCTAAGGTGGTCTATACGGGAAATCTTCGGACTCAATGTGTCCATTTGAGATCTGGCAATGAATTTATTACAGATGCTCCCGTAGATAACAATGGCTTGGGTCAGGCATTCTCTCCGACTGATACTGTGGCCACCGCCATGGCCAGTTGTATGCTGACGGTCATGGGTATCAAGGCCAGGGACCTGGAGGTAGACCTCACAAATTCCTTCGCCGAGGTGACCAAGCATATGGCATCTAATCCGCGCAGGATTTCAAAAGTTGAAATTATACTTCGGCTACCTGCCGCCACCGATGAAAAGCACCGCAAAATTCTTCAGAATACCGCCAAAACATGCCCCGTCATCTTGAGTGTCCATCCCGATATCGACAAGGAACTTGAGTTTCAATGGGTGCTCTGATCCGTTTATTTATCGCTTGCCTTTGGCTGAATTCTTTTTTTGTTGCAAGCCAGGAAAATGGTGTTCCCTGGCAAACAGGCATCCGCCTTGAATGGTCTGATTTTAAGGGGAAGGCCAAAACGGGCTCAGTAATCGCAGCCACCACGGCCAGTGGCATCAGCTACACGTTTAGCGCATTGGAAAGGGACGGATATTATGAGGTGGACTATCAGGTAGATGCTTTCTTCTACCCGGAACAATCATGGTATATCCCGGACCGCTGTGATGAGATCACTCTGGCCCATGAAAACCTGCATTTTGATATCACCGAACTCTTTGCCAGGAAAATGAGAGCTATCATGGATGAGACACGCTTTACTGAAAAGGTCAAGGAAGAGATACGGGCTATCTATAACCAGATCCTTCAGGAAATGGGGGCCTTTCAGGAGCGATATGACCAGGAGACAGATTTTTCCCGGAACCGCGCGGCCCAAATGCGCTGGAACCGGGAAATCATGGAGGCCCTTGAACAATAATGGCAGATATAGGAATACAAAGCAGAGACAATTCCCCTAAATTTTATCGCTAATATTCCCGGATTTTTTGCCGTATTTCGTAACTTTGAATCCCGTAACTAATAAATCCCACATGCCGGATACCAAATATATATTCGTTACGGGCGGAGTAACTTCTTCACTGGGCAAGGGCATCATTGCCGCCTCACTTGCCAAATTACTTCAGGCACGAGGTTATAAGACCACTATTCAAAAACTGGACCCCTACATTAATGTTGATCCCGGCACCCTTAATCCGTACGAGCATGGAGAATGCTATGTAACCTTTGACGGAGCTGAAACGGACCTTGACCTGGGCCATTATGAGCGATTTCTAAACGTCAAAACTTCGCAGGCCAATAATGTTACCACAGGCAGGATTTATCAAAGTGTTATTGAAAAGGAGCGAAAGGGTGAATTTCTCGGCAAAACCGTACAGGTAGTTCCTCACATTACCAACGAGATCAAGGAACGCATACAGATTCTTGGCAATAGTGGCGAATACGATATTGTTATTACCGAAATCGGGGGAACTGTAGGGGATATTGAATCCTTGCCTTATATAGAATCCGTAAGGCAGTTGCTATGGGAGCTCGGTGACAATAACGCTATTGTGGTTCATCTGACACTGATTCCCTATTTATCTGCTGCTGGCGAATTAAAAACAAAACCCACACAGCACTCGGTAAAAACATTAATGGAAAGTGGTATTAAGGCAGATATTCTTGTGTGCAGAACAGAGCATGAGCTCTCTGAAGACATCCGGCAAAAGCTGGCACTCTTTTGCAACGTAAAAAAAGAAGCGGTCATTCAATCCATAGACGTAGACACTATATATGATGTACCGGTAATGATGCAACTTGAAGGCCTGGACAAGGTGGCTCTTCAGAAACTCGCATTGTCTGATGATAGCCAGCCCGACCTGGAACAGTGGAATAAATTCCTTCACCGTCATAAAAATCCGAAAAGCGAGGTGACCATCGGACTTATTGGTAAATACGTTGAATTACCCGATTCGTACAAATCCATTCAGGAATCTTTTATTCATGCCGGAGCCAAGAATGAGGTTCGGGTAAATGTACGTTCGATCCATTCTGAGCACATCACGGCAAAGAATTTTGCCGAGAGAATGCGCGGATTGGATGGCATCCTGGTAGCTCCGGGATTTGGTGAAAGGGGCATTGAAGGCAAGATAAAGGCTGTGCAATATGCCAGGGAAAAAGGTATTCCTTTCTTAGGAATCTGTCTGGGTATGCAGATGGCCGTCATTGAGTTTGCGCGCAACGTGCTGGGCATGGAACATGCCAATTCTACCGAAATGGACGGTGCCACGCCATATCCGGTCATCAGTCTTATGGAAGAACAAAAGTCGATTACCAACATGGGAGGAACCATGAGATTGGGGGCCTGGGCTTGTGATCTCAAAGAAGGAACACTGGTGCACGACGTATACCGGGGCCAACAGCGTATCTTTGAGCGGCATCGGCATCGATATGAATTTAACAACGACTACCTGGAAGAATTTGAAGCAGCAGGGATGCTTGCTTCCGGGATCAACAAGGATACCGAATTGGTTGAAATTATCGAACTCCCCAATCACCCCTGGTTCATCGGTGTTCAGTATCATCCCGAATATCAAAGTACCGTTGCAAGCCCGCATCCACTATTTGTGGGATTTGTAAAGGCCGTCCTGCACAACCGGAAGAAACAAACTAATGCCAGTTTGGCATAAACTCCTCATTTGGACATATATTTGCAGACTGATCAGCTCATGATGCGTGAAGATGCATTCCTCTTTTTGATCATAAACCGTTAACATGGAAGAGAAAAAACTCGATATAAACTCGATCATCGGCTTCATCCTTATTTTTGGGATCCTGATCTTCTGGTTTTACCAGACCCAGCCGACACCCGAGGAAATAGAGGCCCAAAAGGCCGAACAGCAAAAGATTGAGGCTTCCCAGTCAGCTGAGAAAGATGCGGAAGAAGCGGTACAGCCTGTTCCCGTGGGTCCGGGTCCTCAGGATTCCACTGCTATTATCGATTACCAGAACGCTATCGGCAGCTTTGCATTTACCCCGGCAAAAGAAGGAAGCACGGTTCTGGAAAACGAAATTCTCAGGCTTGAAGTTTCTAATAAGGGCGGACAAATTAAGGAGGCATTGCTCAAGGAGTTTGTCACTTATGATTCTGTGCCTGTCTACCTGATCAAAGATGACAATGCCAATTTTGGTATCGAGTTCTCTACGAGTGATAATCGTGTTCTGCGCACGGAAGATCTCTATTTTGAACCCAGTCTGAGCAAAAATGGATCCAACCAGATCCTGTCCATGAAGGCAAAAATTTCTGCTGATCAGTTCCTGGAGTTCCGTTATGAGATGAAGCCGGATGATTACATGGTCGATTTTACCATGAGAAGCCAGGGTTTAAACGGGGTATTTAATGCATCACAGCCACTTAGCCTGCACTGGAAGTTGAAGGGCATCCGCCATAACAAGAGTGTTCAGTACGGCAACCGCTACACCCGGCTCACTTACAAACACGAAGATGATAAAGTGAGCAAATTGTCTGAAAGCAGTGATGATGAAGAGACCGAAGAAGACGTTAAATGGTTGTCTTACAGGCAACATTTTTTCAGTTCCATTCTAGCTACCCGGACCCCCTTTGAAACTGCACAATTGAGCTCGGTGAACCTGGTGGAGGAGGAGAGCAAGGAAACCCGCTTTACCAAAGAATACCAGACGGTGGCACCCTTGGAACTGTCAGGGGGCGAGCTGTCTTATGCCATGCACTGGTACTATGGTCCTACAGATATTGAAGTGCTTAAACAGTACAAAGATTTAGGCCTGGTAGATTCTATACCTTATGGATGGGGAATTTTCGGATGGATCAACCGCTATGTTTTTACCCCTTTCTACGGATTCCTCAGCTCCTTCCTGCCCTTTGGTATCGCAATTGTGGTCATGACCATTTTAGTGCGCATAGCCATGTCTCCGGTTACCTACAAATCCTACCTTTCGCAGGCTAAGATGAAAGTGCTTAAACCGGAGATCACTGAGATTAACGAGAAGTATAAGGAAAATGCCATGAAGCGGCAGCAGGAAACGATGAAATTGTATAACAAGGCCGGGGTGAGCCCTATGAGCGGTTGTATACCTGCCTTGCTGCAACTGCCTATTTTCTATGCGCTCTTTATGTTCTTCCCCACCTCATTTGCACTTCGTCAAAAGTCTTTTCTATGGGCCGATGATCTGTCGTCTTACGACACCATATTTGAGCTGCCTTTTACCATTCCTTTCTATGGGGACCACGTAAGTCTATTCCCCATCCTGGCATCGGTGGCTATATTCTTTTATATGATGATGACTACCGGGCAGAATATGCAAACCCAACCTGGGATGCCCAATATGAAGATCATCATGTACATTTCGCCTTTGTTAATGTTGTTTTTCTTTAACAACTACGCCAGTGGCCTGAGTCTTTATTACTTTATATCCAACTTGATCACCATTGCCATTATGCTGGTCATCAAGCGATTTATCCTGGATGAGGAAAAGATCCATGCCCAGGTACAGGAACAAAAGAAAAAACCAAAGAAGGAAAATCGATTCCAACGAAAAATGAGGGAGATGATGGAACAGGCAGAAGAGCAGAAAAAATCGGCGCGACGATAAATTTCTTGTAGGGTAATTCCTCTATTACTCTATTTAAATAATAATTTCACAGAGTATTTTGGCATTTCATCGAAATAAGCCTTTGTTCTGTGAAAGCAATGTTAAAATTTTAAGAATTTAGTTATAACAAACCATAGAGAATTTGTTGTAATTAAAACGGGAACAGCTTATTAAAAAACACTACCCTCCCTCATATTTTTAAAAAAATTATAGTTTGAACGGGATTTTTAATTCCGGCGGATCTCTATTGGCAACCATATTCGAACCCCGCAGAATCTGAGTCTAGGAATATCCTTTATGCTCTGGTATAGTAATTAACTGAAAACACTATACTATGAGGGATGACTACCGCTCCAGTTTCAAATTCTTAACACTTTCATTCTTTTTTTTACTCTTTTCTGTTTTAGGCCTTCAGGCCCAAAGCGACACACCTTGTGAGGGTGCACAGCGCTGGGAAGGAGGGGCTACCTGGAATATGGACGGCACCATAAATGATGCTCCCAATGCTCCCGATCCCAATGGTATTATCCGCTGCGGCAGTTCTGCGGAGACCCAGTCCCAGGTAATGCCATTTAATAATAGCGTTTACAATTCATCTTCCTTTCTGGTCGATGTTTCTGGCCTAAGCTGTATTGATCCAAGTACCGGAAATATTGTAACACCATCCAATCCCACCAATGGACAACCGATCATTTGGTTGAATTTTGACGTCAGGGCTAATGGTGGATCCTTCCAAATCCAGATCAATGATAATAGCGGAGATAATATCGCATGGGGACTCTATTCCTCGGATGTAGCTACCAATGGCACCTCAATTGGTCCATCTGGTGACGAACTCAGTGGAGACTGTTCACAGCTAACCTTAAGAGCTTGTGGCGTAGAGAGTTCCAGTACTTGGAATACACTACCCGTCCCCGATTTTAACGCAACCACGAATTACTATATCGCGATTTGGGATCAGGACGCCGACGGGGATCTTCAATTGAATAATTTCAAGGCCAGGTTTGGCTGTGGCGATGCTGACGTATTGATCTGCAACCTCGCTGCTGATGAAGAGTCGACAGAATGTAATGAGGACGGAACTTATACCTTATCGATTCCTATCAATGGGATCAACGGTGAATTTTATGCCTACGATCCTAATGCAACACCACCTTTATCCAGCTCTGTATGTCTGACCAATCC
>JBPEXP010000085.1:0-10845 GCA_052031475.1 Flavobacteriaceae bacterium
GGCCGCAGCCAGTATATAATCTTCTTTAAACAGGCCTTTGCTCTTTAGCGTAACCTCATCACCTACCTTCTTGCCCAGCAGGCTGTTGTGCGCCTTTTTGCTTTTGATCTTTTCGAGCTCAACTACGGTTTTGTTCTCGATCTCCTCGCCTTCATGTATAAATGTACCGCTGACCTCGTCCTTTGCGCCCACTTCTGCTTTTGAGACCATTTTTCCGAACTGCTTTCTCAACCTGTCTACCTGCTCCGAGATCATTTTTTTATCTGCTATGATCTTGTAGTGAGTGATCGGTTTCTTGGTCTTCAGTGAAACTTCGAACTCCGGGGCCAGTCCCAATTCAAATTCGAAGGCAAATTCTTCGGCGTCCCAGTTAAAGTTATCCTGCTGTTTGGGCAGGGGATTACCCAATACATCCAGTTTTTCTTCGGTGAGGTATTTATTGAGATTGTCCTGAAGCAGTTTGTTGACCTCGTCTACTAGTACGGCCTTACCGTACTGTTTTTTAATGAGTCCCATAGGCACCTGGCCTTTTCTAAAGCCGGGTATATTGGCCTGCTTCCTGTAATTTTTTAGGATTTGCTCAACTTTGTCGCTGTAGTCTTCTTTAGAAATAGCAACGGTTACCACTGCATTTAATGCGTCTATCTGTTCTTTTGTAATCTGCATTTCTCGCTCTTGTTTTGCATGAATAAAAGGCATGCAAAAGTAGGACATTTTCAACTGTCCAACAAGTTTTTAAAGGGCCGTATGGCAAAAGTTATATAGCGCTATCCCCCTCCCTTAAAAAGGAGTTAAAAATAGATTGTAAAAAAGAAAGCAAGAGGCTAAAAAGCAGCGCCCACCAAATATTGGCCACGCTAAAACCATCTATCAGGCCGTCCGCTATCAGAATGATCAGCGCATTGATGATCAGAAGGAAAAGACCGAGGGTCAGAATGGTGACGGGCAGGGTGAGCAAAATCAACAAGGGCTTTACAATAAAGTTGAGCAATCCCAGGACTACGGCGACAATGATTGCTGTTACATAGGATTCTACCCCAACACCCGGTAGAATGTAGGCGAGGATAATAACGGCAAGAGCGGTCAGAAGGATACGTAAAATGAGTCTCATGGCAGGTTGTTTTATAAAAAAAAGGTGCCGCGAAAACGACACCTTTAAAGTATGAATTATTTCTTAATTGACATAGAGACCAGTAAAATCAAGTGGGTCTACACCAGGCAAATTTGATCCGAACTTTGCATTGATCGACTCAATAAAAAGATTGGCCAGCAAGGCATATCCTCTGGGTGAGGGATGTACACCATCCAGGGAGAATCCGCCACCTGTGGCATAGACCGCAGTAACCACACTACCATCGCTCAGGGTAACGCCGGTTTCCGCCACTGTATCCAAATAGGCCTCGGCATCTACAAAAGCCAGATCGTAGGCCGTGGCCAGGCCTGAGATGGTCTGGTTGTAAGATGCCTGGGCAGTAGCAACCGTTGTTTGCTCTTCAGGGGTAAGCACCCACTGATCTGCCAATGGAACCGCTACCCCGTTAATAGATGTTGGGTCATTGGGGTTGGCAAGAGTCCCGATAAATGTACGAGAGGTTAAAACCAGTAAATCTTCTGCCGTGGCTTGCCTCATGTTGATCAGTGCCGGGTTAAACCCGGTCAGATCAGTGAGATCTTCATCAATCAGTACTACTGCGTTGTTGTCCGCGGCAGCAAAACTGATTGTTCTCCTGGCTACCTCTTCTGCCGAAATAGCACCTAAGAGCTGAAGTTGTGCCAGGCCTCCGTTATAAGCTGCATACGCCCCGTTCAAAAGATCGGCTGTAGCCTGATCCAGTGGAACCGGATTGTGTGGGACCGTGGTAAAGAACGGGATGGTTGTTACGTCGGGCAGATTGGCGATAGCTCCTCCGGCATTACCGGCAGTGAGGGTCTGAAGAATACCGTCCAGGATCCCGGCAAAAGCCGTCGGATCGGTGATATCATTACCCCCATAGGTAGAAGGATCCAGATTTCCTGTCTGATCTACGCCGCTACCACCTGATGTCGCATAGGAAAGAACATCATTGGCTCCAATCCAGAGGGTAAAAAATGACGGACTTTGAGCCGCGGCATCTCCAAGCACCGTCGCGCTAGGGGAACTGGCCATACGGGCAAAATAAGGATTGGCCAAACCGGCAGCAACCCCGGCAACATTTCCATAGCCTGGGGCAATAAGATGATAGCTCTTGGCTCCGGGAATACCCATGTTATTAAAAGATCCTGATAAGATGTTTGTGATCTCCGTGGAGCCCATACCCTCTACCGGGGTTGGAGTGGGGTCACCTGATGAAAAGTCAAGGAAGAGCCGGTTACCTAAGATGGGCGTTCCTCCCAGGGTGGCACCACCCAGATTGTCTGCCATCAGGGGCTGGTTAAAACTGCCACCTCCTGCCAGGGCAAAATTGGTAGCCAGCATATTGGGATAGGAAGCTACCTGTGCGTCGATAAAAAGGGCGGCATCCGAAAATCCGGCTGTCAGTGAATTTCCTACGGCCACGTAATTTGAAAAATTAGCCGTTCCGCTGGTGTATTCAATCGGCGGATCCGGGTCAGGCCCGTCGGGCATCATCGCTTCGTCATCATTGCTGCAGGAGAGCAGAAAAATCCCTGTAAAAGCCCACAGAGCTAATAGCTTTTTCATATCGAATTATTTGAGTTAGTTTGTGTTCAATCGCCTGCTATCAGGCCTAAATCCAAAAATAACTAAAATTATGACACTCGCAATAAGTGAGGTGTAAAAATTATGCATGCATAATAAAACCCCAGTCTCTTTACGAGTTTAGGAATTTTAGGGTCTCCCGAACAAATTCCCCCGGGTTTTCAGCATGCAGCCAATGGCCTGCTCTCTCTATACTTACAAGCCTTGCCATGGGAAAATGATGGTGTATGAGTTCCAGGTCCTCTTCCAGAATATAGTTAGACTGAGCCCCTTTGAGAAATAGGGTAGCCTTCTCAAAAATCTCGCCTGGTTGAAGGCCTTCACCCACAGCTTCCATCCGATGCTGCAAAACTGCAAGATTGAAACGGAAACCGAGCTCCTCCTTGTGGACCCAGTACAGGTTTTTCAACAAAAATTGTCGTATACCCATGTCAGAGAGGGAGGAGGCGAGGATCTCATCAGCCTGGGTCCTGCTCCTCAAGGTCTGAGCAGACACATTCAATAAGGCATTGATAATTTCCTGGTGATGCGGGGGATAGTATTTCGGGGCAATATCAGCCACCAGTAGTTTCTCTACGCGATCGGGGAATTTCACTGCGAATTTCATCGCTGTCTTACCCCCCATAGAATGGCCCATCAGAATAAAGGTATCGAGCTTGTGATGATCTGCATAGGCCAACAGGTCTTCTGCCATCAGGCCATAGTTAAATTCTTCTGACCAGAAACTCTGCCCGTGGTTGCGTTGATCTACAAGGTGAACCTGAAAACCGTTCTCAGCATAGCGGCTGCCTGTAGATTTCCAGTTGTCGGACATGCCCAGAAAACCGTGAAGAATGACAATCGGCTGGCCTTCGCCTATAATTCTCGAATGAAGTATTTCCATTATTGAAGCCGGTGTATGTACATATTGATCACGTTTTCAAGTCCCAGGTAAATTGCTTCACATATTAAGGCATGACCGATAGAGACCTCCATAAGATGCGGTATGTTTTTCTTTAAAAAAGCAATATTGTCCAGATTCAGGTCGTGGCCTGCATTCACCCCCAAACCCAGGTCTTTGGCCAGAAAGGCTGCGGCCGCATAGGGTTCTACGCCTGTTAAATCGCCTTGCTCAAAAGACTTGGCATAGGCCTCTGTATAGAGCTCAATACGATCTACGCCGGTTCTTGCAGCACCTTCTACCATTTCCAGGACCGGATCCACGAAGATAGACGTCCGGATGCCCGCAGATTTAAAAGTTTGCACCATCTCCGAGAGCTTGTCCTTATGGGTAATGGTGTCCCAGCCGGCATTGGAGGTGATGGCATCTACGGCATCAGGCACCAGGGTCACCTGTTGTGGTTTGATTTCCAATACCAGGTCTACAAACTTATCTACGGGATTTCCTTCAATATTGAATTCGGTCTTTACAACCGGTTTAAGATCCCTGACATCCTGGTAGCGGATATGCCTCTCGTCTGGCCTGGGATGTACCGTAATACCGTGTGCACCAAAATCTTCAATATCACGGGCAGTCTTAACCACGTTGGGTACGTTGCCTCCCCGGGCATTTCTAAGGGTTGCTATTTTGTTGATATTAACACTCAGTTTAGTCATTCTGCACCGGTCTTTTATTTACGGCCGTAAAAATACAAATTAGGCATGCCTTTTGATACTTAAAAATTATTATTTTCGTGTTAGCTCAGCCTTATGCAAATCCTGACTCACATAATCAATACGCTACCTGTTTTCGGACTACAGGACAGCCTGGAAGATATCATCCAGTTCTTCAAGTTTACCACCTACTCCCACGTGGCGATCTCGAAAGACAAATTGTTCATGGGCGTATTGTCTGAAAATGATCTGGAGACTTTTGAACCAGGTCAGCGCGTGGAGGATTTCAGGTATCAAATGGAGACCTTTTCGGCTACTGAAGATACCTCCTGGCTTGATGTACTGGAACTTTTTGCCAGGAATGAAGCCAATCTTATACCCGTACTGAGCAAAGAAAAACGGGTACTGGGCTACTATGATCTCAACGATATCGTAGGCGTATTTACAGACACACCCTTCTTCATTGAACCCGGCGCCATCCTAGTATTGGCAAAACCCGAAAAGGAGTTTTCTTTTAGTGAAATCGTCCAGATTGTGGAAAGCAATAATACCAGGCTCCTGGGGGCTTTCATTACTGATACGCAAAACGAACAGGTGGAAGTTACTGTGAAGATAGGCTCCGCTAATTACAACGAAGTGGTTCAGACTTTCAGGCGCTATAACTACGACGTTCTATTTGGCAACAAGGACGACCAATTCCTCGAAGATCTCAAAGAAAGGTCAGATTACCTGGACAAGTATTTAAATGTTTAATTTTAGAGCGTAGAGCAGCGATTCGAACGCCTTGCAGCCCTACACATGGCTGTTTTTTAACAGTCTGACGGATGTATATTACGTGCTTATGAAAGTTGCCATTTACGGTCAGACCCTGCAGGGAAATACCACTGCATTTGTGAAGGAGTTGCTCGATGAGCTCAAAACACACCGTGCAGAGGTTGCAGTAGAAAAAGTCTTCTACCAAAAGCTCATCAAAAAGAACAAGCTGGATGAGTATCCCGTATTTACAGAAGTTTCGGGTTTAGATGACAGTTTTGATATGCTGGTCAGTTTCGGGGGCGACGGTACCATATTAAGAGCCATAACCTTTATTTGGGACCTGGGGATCCCCGTGGTTGGTGTGAATACCGGCCGGCTGGGATTCTTATCTACCTTCAGGAAAGAAGAAGTTAGAAAGGTGGTACAGGAATTTGTTTCCGGGGCCTATGAGATCAAAGAACGAAGCCTCGTAGAAGTACATTCTGATTACGACATACCGGAATTCGGCAATATGAAATTTGCTTTGAATGAAGTGACGGTGAGCAGAAAAGACACGACCTCCATGATCACCGTGGAAACTTACCTCAATGATGAATACCTAACTTCTTACTGGGCAGACGGATTGATCATCTCTACACCAACGGGTTCTACAGGCTATTCCCTGAGCTGCGGTGGACCGGTTATCGTTCCGGGTGTACAGGCCCTGGCCATCACCCCGATAGCGCCGCATAACCTAAATGCCAGACCTTTGGTTATATCAGACAATACCGTGATCAGATTGAGGGTGTCTGGCCGCGAAGACCATCATCTGGTATCCCTGGATAACAGGATCGCCACCTTGAAAAACGGGCGGGAAATATTGGTCAAAAAAGCCGCCTTCACAATCAAAATGATCGAATACACCTCTGAAAGCTTTTTAAAAACGATCAGGAACAAATTGCTCTGGGGCGAAGACCGCCGGAATTGATTTGTATTTCGTGCAATAAATAAGTACAATCGCTGTTAATCAAAAGAGAACATTTATATAATCTGTAGCCCCCATAGGTGCGCAAAAGTTATATTTGCAATCTTTTGTTTAGATGCGAACCCTGATCACTGCTTTCCTGATACTTTTACTAGGCCAATTAAACGCTCAGACCTATGAGATTGGATTGTTTGGCGGTGGCGCAAATTTTATTGGTGATGTGGGGCGGATGAATTACGTATATCCTTCCTCATGGGCCCTTGGAGGCATTGCCAAATGGAATAAGAGTAAGCGCTACGCCTGGAGAGGTACTTTGTATTACGGCCAATTTGTTATAGACGACAGCAAATCTGACCTCAGCAACAGGCAGCAAAGGGGATATAGCTTTAAAAATTCAGTCAAAGAGGTATCCGGAGGTCTTGAATTCAACTTTCTCGACTATAATCTTCACAAACTAGGACCGGCCTACACCCCTTATATATATACCGGAATTACTTATTTCAGATACAACTACCACTATTGGGATGCCGGAGCCCTTCAAAACCTCAGCCAGGAAGAGGGATCGCTGGCTATACCTATGACCCTTGGATTTAAGGCCAGAATCAACCAATATCTTATCTTAGGGGCCGAAATAGGAGCTCGTTATACCTTTACCGACAATCTGGACGGAAGCAACCCGGAAGGATCTAATTTTGAGCAATTTGCTTTCGGTAACATTAACAGCAATGACTGGTATGTATTCTCGGGATTTACCTTAACTTACACTTTCGGTAGAAAACCCTGCCAGGACTGTTTCGAGTAAGACCTTTTCCTCTTATGAATACAATTGAAGATTTGGATGACAAGAACCTTCCCAAACACGTGGCTATTATCATGGATGGCAACGGTCGCTGGGCCAAACAAAGAGGGAAGTTGCGGGTTTTTGGTCATGAACATGGAGTAAAAGCCGTAAGGGAGACCGTGGAGAACTGTGCAAAAATCGGAATTGAATACCTGACGCTCTACGCCTTCTCTACCGAAAATTGGAAAAGGCCCCGCACGGAGGTGCAGACATTGATGCGACTCCTGGTTGCTTCGCTGAAAAAGGAATTGGATACACTTCACAAAAACAATATCCGGTTGAATGCGATCGGAAATATTGATTCGTTGCCAAAAAAAGCCTACAACGAGTTGCAGGAAGTTATTTCAAAGACGAGCAAAAATTCCCATATGACCCTTACTTTGGCCCTTAGTTACGGGTCTCGTGAAGAGCTGAAGAACGCCGTAAAACAGATAGGATTCAAAGTTAAAAATAATATAATTTCTCCTGAAAAAATTGATGATGACATAATTAATGACCATCTTTACACGCGAAATTTGCCAGATGTAGATTTGCTGATCCGAACAAGTGGAGAACACCGGATTAGCAATTTTTTGCTTTGGCAAATTGCTTATGCAGAATTGTATTTTATTGATGTATTTTGGCCCGATTTTCGCGGTCAACATTTGGTAGAGGCCATCAGGAACTACCAAAACAGAGAACGACGATTTGGAAAAACTAGCGAACAACTTAACTAGGGATATCAAGAAGTTCATACTCCATACTCTCCCTTCCATTCTTCTCCTACTTTTTCTCAGCTCCCCACTCTCAGCCCAGGACACCTCCTATGAAAACGGCAAGAGATATATTTTGGGCGGGCTCACCGTAACCGGTCTTCAAAGCTATAACGAGCAAACAGTAAAGACGTATACCGGCCTGCGAGAAGGCCAGCCTATTACCATACCCGGCGATCAGATCAGCGATGTGATCAAAAAACTCTGGAGCCTGGAACTCTTCAGCTCCATAGATTTTTACGTAACCAATATTGAAGGCGATTCTATTTTTCTAGAACTGGCTATTATGGAAAGGCCTACCTTGTCTAAGGTCACTATCTACGGTGTTAAAAAGGGTAAAGTAGATGATATTGTACAGGACACTGACCTTAAAAAAGGGAAGAAGATCACGGAAAGCCTGATCTCCAACACCCGGAATTACCTGCAGAATAAGTACAAAAAACAAGGCTATCTGAATACGGAGGTATTTATAGCCACAGCCGAAGACACTACAGAAACCAATGCGCAGAGCATGGTCATCAACGTCAATAAAGGGGATAAAGTAAAGATCCGGAAGATTGAATTTGAAGGCAATGAACAACTGTCCGGCAGCAAACTGAGAAAGGCGCTTAAAAATACCAAGAAGAAGCAACCGGGAAGATTCTGGAAAAAATCTAAATACATATATGACGATTACCAGGAAGACCTCTCCAGCCTGATAGACAAATACGCCGAGCGCGGATATCGCGATGCCAGGGTTATTTCGGATACCATTGTGAACGTAAATGACCGGAATATCGATATTAATATTAAGGTAGAAGAGGGGAATAAATACTACTTTGGTGATATCAGTTTCGTGGGGAATTCGGTCTATACTGATCGCCAGCTCAGCCAGGTCCTGGGAATTAAAAAAGGCGCCACCTACAACGGAGTACTGCTGAGAGAAAGGATTGCCGATGAGACCAAGCCAGATGCCAACGACCTGACCAACCTCTATCAGAACAACGGCTATTTGTTTTCTCAGATCAACCCCGTGGAGGTTTCAGCACAGAACGATACCATAAACTTTGAGATCAGGATCATAGAGGGAAAGGAAACGTTCCTAGACCACGTTACTGTATCGGGTAATGATAAAACCAATGACCACGTCATTTTCAGGGAGCTGAGAACGCGTCCGGGACAGAAATACAGCAAAGAGAATATCGTAAGGAGTATCCGGGAACTGGGCCAGTTAGGATTCTTTGACGCAGAGCAAATATCTCCTGATATTCAGAATCCGGATCCCAATGCAGGCACCGTAGACCTCGCATACAGCCTGGTAGAATCCGGCTCAAGCCAGATCGAATTGCAGGGAGGCTACGGAGGTGGAGGTTTTATTGGTACGCTGGGGCTCTCGTTCAACAACTTTTCGATACAGAATATTTTTAACAAGGAGGCTTACAAGCCTGTCCCCATGGGCGACGGTCAAACTTTTGCCCTCAGACTACAGGCCAGCCGGACCTTTAGGGTGTACAGCCTTAGTTTTGCAGAACCCTGGCTGGGAGGAAAAAAACCGGTGCGATTTAGCACCTCTCTTTCCAGGACCCAGCAATTCCTGGCATCATTTGACAATAACGGAAGGGTACAGGTAAATAAGGACCAGCAATTTTCCATCACCGGGATCTCATTCGGACTGGCCAAGCGGATCCAATGGCCAGACGACTTTTTTACGCTGTCTCACGCACTCAGTTATCAGCTGTATAATTTTAAAAATTACAATACCGGTCTATTTAATTTCGGAAATGGCAAATCCAATGAACTGGCATATACCATAGGTATTTCAAGGAGTTCGGCCGGTCCTGGACGCATCTATCCAATGACGGGTTCTGTGTTCGAGATCACCGGTAAGTTTACACCCCCATGGTCCTTGTTTATAGACAAAGATTGGGCCGGATTAAAGGAACGGAGCGAAGAACTCGTAGCTTTAAGAACCCAGCGACCTTTGACTCCCGATGAAGTTGCTGAACTGGATGCTATAGACCAGGAAAGGTTTGAATTGCTCGAGTTCTATAAGGTGAAATTCAAGGGCGACTGGTACACGCGGCTGGTGGATAAACTGGTATTGCGAACCAATATTGAATTTGGTTTCCTGGGATCCTATAACCAGGATTATGGCAAGGTGCCTTTTGAAAGGTTCTTTTTGGGCGGTGACGGCCTGGGGAATAATTTCACGCTAGACGGACGTGAAACCATACAGTTGAGAGGTTATGAAAATCTTTCATTGACCCCTGTAGACCCTATTACCGGCCAGCAGGAAGGAGGTATAGTCTATAATAAATACTCTATGGAACTCCGATATCCATTGACTTTAAAACCTTCTGCGTCCATTTATGCGCTTGGATTTTTAGAGGCTGGTAATTCCTTCAACAATTTTCAGGACTTTAATCCGTTTGAAATAAAAAGATCGGCCGGGGTGGGCTTGCGCATATTTATGCCAGCTTTCGGTCTTTTGGGAATTGACTTCGGCTACGGATTTGATGAAGACCTAAGACCGCAATCTGCGGGACAGGGTCCAAGTGGCTGGCAAACCCATTTTATAATAGGGCAACAGTTTTAGTCTCTGGGGGCATTTTCCAAATTACTGTAGGGTAATCCACTCATTTTAAAAGATTTGATAATTTTGGCACGATATTTTCTTTGTTAAAATCGGAGTTGTAATGAAAACAAAAGTTCTTTTATTTTTGTGCGCCGTTTTGCTGGTGTCCAAAGCAATTTCCCAGAGAGGTGTCAGAATTGGCTACGTAGACATGGAGTATATCCTTGAAAATGTAGAAGAGTACCGGGAAGCCAGCGAACAACTGGATACCAAGGTTCAGAAATGGAAAATAGAGATCGAGCAGAAACAAAGTGTTGTGGAGCAAATGAAGAAAGATCTCATGGCCGAAAAGGTATTGTTAACCGATGAGCTGATTGCCGAAAGGGAAGAGGAGATTCAGATCCTGGAAAAGGAGATGCTCGAATATCAGCAAGACCGTTTTGGTCCGCAGGGCGATTTAGTGCTTCAGAAAAGAAGACTGATTCAGCCGATCCAGGACCAGGTTTTTAACGAAGTCCAGAAGATCGGAGCTAATAAAAGATACGATTTTATTTTCGATAAATCAGCAGATGTCGTAATGTTGTACTCCGAAAAAAGACACGACATTAGTGAGCTGGTTCTTAGGGGTATAGCCAGGACCAGAAAGGTGAGCAAACCTCAAAAGAAAGAGAATACTCGACTTGAAGA
>JBPEXP010000086.1:0-5362 GCA_052031475.1 Flavobacteriaceae bacterium
GGAAAATTTCCAGAGATGCTACAGTTTCTCAGAAATTTCTTACTTTTGAACACTTCCCGCTCATTGATCTTTCTATTCCGGTAATTTTATCCAGACATGGCTAAATCTGCTAAGTGGCTCATTTTCCTGCTTTTTTTCGGTTGTAATACTAAGTCCAAAAGTGATGAATTAATTTCCCCTGACCCTGCGGTATTACAATTTATCGGCTTTTATGAATATCAGTCGGCAAAAAAAGAACCTAATCAATATATCCTCATCGATACCCTGCATGGACGGATGTACGGGATATTTTACCGCACAGAACAAAAACGAGGCAAAGGCAAATTATACTATGCCAACAGTCTTAGCCAATTTAATATCCGGGATCAGTCCATTCAGTTTATACTCAGCGGCCGCAAGTTGTTTAGTGCCCAGCCGGTAAAGCCGGGTGAACGAAGGCGCGAACTACCCCGCAGCATGACCTTAACTGACAATAATTCGACACAGTTCCGGGGCCGGATCGTACGAGATCAACTTCAGTTACAATGTGTTTCTTCCTATGATCCATGTTCTTCCCAGACCATGATTTTCAGAAAGATCCCCCTGCTGGATTAAATGGTAATCTGCGGTTAATTTTCTAACTTGTCAGCTAGAGATTGCCCCACAGCGGAAAATAGATTTCACAATGAAGGCCGACAAGATTCTGGAATATATCAGCAGGGGTCGAACAGATTACATCTTTCAACTCCTGAAAGATCCCAATTGGAAGAATCTTATTCAACAAGGGCAGGTAAAAACTTTGCAATGGTTCATTTATTATAATGACATTACCGCCTTAAAAGCCGTTTTGGAAGCAGGTGGGGATCTCAGCAGCATCGACCTGGATGCAGAATTGGGCAATGCAGCCTTCTTCGGACATTGGAAAGTAGCAGATTGGTTGATTAATCAGGGAGCAGAGGTAAACAGCACAGTAGCCGAGACCGGTGAAACTCCCCTACACGCTGCCCTGTCTAAGGCCGGCAGGCCGTACTACCTGTACACCGTAAGATTACTTCTGGAAAAAGGCGCCGACGTTAATGCCAGAACTATGGCGGGTAAGGCCACAGAATCATTCATGAGAGACGTCAGGACCAGGGGTGAAACTCCGCTTCACAGGGCTGCAGCCTTTGCCGATGCAGATACCATAAAGCTTTTGCTGGAACACGGAGCCGATAAGGAGATCAGGGATGCATATGGAGACACTCCCTTAAGCTGGGCCAGCATGCATCTGCGGCCAGGAGAAATTCTGTCGCTACTTAGCTACGGGGCCCATCGTATTAGCTCAAAGCACGTCGAAATTAATACCAGCGATCACGGACATGGGTGGGGAAGCGGTATGGACTGGAACCTTTTTGGGGAGTATTTGCCTGAGTAAATTACATCCTTACGGCTGAACAACTTCCTTTTAATCCAGCTGCGTTTTCCTCTTTCCTTTCAGCAAAACACTCAGTCCGTAATTAGCTCCAAGTGCCCTATTTTCATAAAAACCTTTCATCCCGATCTGGGGCACCACATAGATCCAATCATTGACTTGCAGATAAAAACGAAGACCCAATTCGTAGCTTGTGCGTTCCGTAGAAGTACGGTTTAAGCTGTCTCGGATTACTTCATAACCAAAGGGAGCAAGGTAAATGGCCAGTTGAAGATCTTTGGATAAGGACATACGGTATGCGGCGCTTTCCGGAACCACAAAACTCAATAATCCCAGCGGCAGTGCCAGGGCCAGGTCGCTGGTGTTTTCAAAACCTTTTTTTAATAGATAAACACCTAATGCCTGGCCTCCTCCCGTATAGAAATAATATTGATCAGGACCTACACTCCCGTATAGCACACTAAAATTCACACTGAATTTTTTGCCAAACATGCCCTCTATACCTATTCCCCCAGCCGGTTGATAGGTATTTTCGATGAAGGTGTATTGAAACTTCAAACCATATAAACCCACTTCCTGCGCTTTGATGGATGATCCCCATGCCATAAAAACTGATATGATTGTAAGATATCTTAAACTTTGAGCCATCTTAGACTATCAACGCGTCAAATTAAAAGTTGTTTCGTTATTGTTATTCATTTAGCTGAAATCACAGATCTTCAAGGATAAGATATGATCCGTTATTTTAAGTATCTTGGATATTCCTGGAAGGAAGATTTTCAATAATTAATATGAAAAAGTTTTATTCAATCCTTTTTACCATCAGTTCAATTCTGATCTTTTTGTTCAATTTTTGGGGATGTCAGGAGGTGGCTACCAGTAAAAAAAAGATGCCCAGAGGGCCATTTTTCGGTGTGAAAGGTGATAGCGTACCCAGGTTATTAGCCCCCAATTTGCTGGCTTCTGCCGCCAATGAATACAACGGCACATTTAGCCCGATGGGCGATCTGTTCTATTATACCACTGATGTACCGGAAAACGCGTATATCACGGTGTGTAGAATGATGAAAGACAGTACCTGGTCTATGCCGCAAGTAGCGGCCTTCTCTGGTGTTTACTCGGATTATGATCCGCTGTTCTCACCGGATGGCAATCGACTTTACTTTAGTTCCAGCAGGCCAGAGGCAGACAATATGAACAGCAATATCTGGTATGCCGAAATTATCGATAAAAGAGCTGGTGAACCTCAGGCCGTCATTTTAACGGATACAGAAAAAGATGAATTCTATAGCTCTGTAACCAATACTGGAACGATCTATTTTAATATTTGGGAAACCGGGCAATTGTTGCGTGCCAAAAAATTTGGAGAGAATTACAGCGTAGAGCCTTTGGATTCAATAATCATCGCCCCTTATGATAAGGGCGATCCCTTTATCTCTCCAAACGAAGATTATTTGATTTTCCGTGGCTACGGTGATGATAGTCTTGGCAGGGGAGATTTGTACATCACTTTCAATCTGGGAGATCACTGGACTGTACCTGAAAATCTTGGAGAGCCTATAAATTCAACGGCACATGAAATGTGTCCATCTGTTACGTCCGATGGAAAACTTTTCATTTTTGCAAGCAGCAGGGTAGAGAATCCTCTGAGTATGACCCCGTATGAACCTATCAGTAAAGTAGTGGGGAAATTTCAATCCCATGACAATGGTGAACTTAATATTTATTATATGTCCGCAGATTTCATCAAAAAATTAAGATCAAAATACGCGGATTGATTAATCACCTGAATTTCAACACCTTTACTTGCAGATTTTTGGGCATTTATCCAGGATAGGATGAAAAGTTTTTTGAAGTGAATCTAAAAATGGAAATCTTGCCTTTAGAAAAAGTCATCACTAATCTTTAGCAACTTTTTGGTACTTTAATACGTCTTTTAGATAAAACGTCATTTATGACTTCCCTTCAAGAAAACAGATTTCAACGAACTGTAAGTCTTAAACAGGCTGCCCTGGTATCGGCCTTTGGTATTCTGGCTATGGTCCTCAGCGCTCCCCTGGCCGAGATGTACATCCTTCCCAAATTGATGGTCTTTGATGATCCCATCGCCACCTTTAACAATATCAGCGAGCAACGAGGCCTTTTTACCTGGGCGATCTTTCTATATACCATCACTTTTTTGGCAGATATTGTGGTGGCCTGGAGTCTCTATCTATACTTTAAGCCATACAATAAACAGCTATCCCTGCTTACGGGCTGGTTTCGATTGGTATATGGGATTTTGTCTTTTGCCGCGCTTTTTAATCTGATCAAGGCATTAAGATGGACTAAACTGCCGGAAACTTTTTCGGAGGGCTTCACTTCGGCTGCACCGGAACAACTTATGTTTGCCTTGAGGTCCTATGGATCAGAATGGTCTTTTTCCCTGATCCTATTTGGAATCTACCTGTTGCTGTTGGGTTATATGGCCTATAAGACCACCTATGTGCCAAAATTTATTGGCGTGTTGCTGCTCCTTGCAGGGGGAGCCTATTTTGTAGACGGACTCAGGCCGTATTTCTTCCCGGAATTAGACACTACCATTTTATTCGTCCTCTTCTTCGGAGAATTGATTTTTATGGTCTGGCTGTTTGTCAAGGGTTGGCGTGTTCAGCTTTAGAATTGCTGGCCATGTCTTATTTTCGCACCGGCTGGTTTCTCTTTTTCTATATTTAATTGGTGAGATGATTTACCATGTCATCGAATTACTACCAGCGAGCAAATTTGAGCGGCAATGAATATTATCGAGGTTAAAGACCCCACATCAATTAAACAGGTAGAGCGCCTGGCCGATGAGATCTGGAGGGAACATTATACCTCGATCATTGGCAAGGAACAAGTAGATTACATGCTGGATAAATTTCAATCGTCCCGTGCCATATCCGATCAGATCCGTGATGGTGCCCGATACTATCTCATTCTGCATCAAGGCCAGGCTTCGGGTTACCTTTCCTTTTACCTGAGGCCGGATACACTTTTTCTGAGCAAGGTTTATGTGCGGCGCAGTCTGAGGGGTAAAGGATTAGGTCGATTAGCTCTGGAGTTTATCGAAAATATGGCCCGAAAACATTCGCTGAACAATATCAGCCTTACGGTAAATAAGAATAATAAAAAATCCCTGGCTGCTTATATTAAGCTGGGATTTGAAGTAGCATCTGAAGTCGTCATTGACATAGGCCAGGGATTTGTAATGGACGACTATAAAATGGTTAAAAAATTGTAGTGAAGGTAGAACCTCAGATCATAGAAATGTCCCGGAAATTGCTGGTAGGAATAAAGCAGAGCATGTCCGTATCCGACAACAGAACGGTAGATTTATGGAGACATTTTATGTCGCAGCAGCATCAAATTCCTCATCGGTCCAACAGGGATTTTATATCACTTCAGGAATTCGACAGCAATTATTTTGAGCATTTTGATCCGGATCGGACTTTTACGAAATGGGCTGCTGTTCAGGTCACTCATTTCGAATCGATACCGGAAGGAATGGAAAAATTTGAATTGGAAGAGGGCAATTACGCGGTCTTCCTATATAAAGGCCCGGCCGGTAACCCAGCCATTTTCAACTACATCTATGCAGAATGGCTGCCCCACTCTGATTATTTGCTCGATCAGAGACCCCATTTTGAAATCCTGGGCGAGAACTACAAACAGGACAGTCCGGACTCTGAAGAAGAAATCTGGATACCGGTTAAAAGAAGAAGTTAATTCATGTACTATCAAGAAGAAAATCTTCAATTGCACAAATCTGGTAAAATTGAGTGCAACGATCAGTGAATGGAGATAAATGAACGATCCGCCTGATCCAGGTCATGAGAAATAGCCAAAAATTACGTATCTTATATAGGCTAATTTTTAAAGCCTATTCATATGATATCTAGCTTTAAACATCGCATTGCCCTGGAGGGTTCCTCTGCCGTGGCTTTGATAGCC
>JBPEXP010000087.1:0-6474 GCA_052031475.1 Flavobacteriaceae bacterium
GTACCTGCGGGCCCTATTGCAAAGACCATGTCATTTTTTTCTGTAGCATCTACAAGCTTCCTTTGATTGGCTGTTAGGGCTTTGATGATACGGCCGCTCACACCGTGTACCAGAACACCATTACTCTCATCGGAGGATTCATAGTCTTCTTTGCCATTGCTGGTCAAAATCCTCTCTATGATATTTTCATCAATCTGATTGTATTTGGCGAAATGGGTGGTCAGCATTTCAAACCGCCTGTTGAACTCTTCCAACATCGGGTCATCTCCATATACCTTGATTTTATTACCTCTTGCTACAATTTTTAACTTGGGGAAGTACTTTTTAAGGAGGTCTATATTTTCATTTTGCCTACCGAAAAATTCCCTGGGACTTATCTCGGAAAGTTCTAAAACGAGTTCGTTCAAAGGCAGTTCAGATTTTAAGTTTCAGCGCTTTCAATTAAATTTCCAATCGCTGTTTTTTTGCTTAATTTTGTTGAGCAAACTTAAGAATAAATCAGTTTGAATCTCGAAAAAAATATCAACATCATGGCATGGCAATCATCACGTTAACCACAGATTTTGGTCATAAAGATCATTTTGTCGGAGCCATCAAAGGAACCATTTACAAAGAGTTATCAGATGCCAGGATCGTTGATATTTCACACTCCATCAGCCCCTTCAATATTCAGGAATGTGCCTATGTCCTAAAAAATTCTTACCAGGCATTTCCAGAAGGTACAGTTCATATTGTAGGTGTAGACGCCGAACCAACAGCAGAAAACCGCCACATTGCAGTATATGTTGATGGCCACTACTTTATAAGCGCCAACAATGGGGTCATCAGCCTGATCGCAGCCGAGATCAAGCCAGACCGGCTGGTAGAGATCAATATTCCCAATCCGGCCCAAGGTTCTTTCCCTGTACTCGATGTATTTGTTCAGGTGGCATGTCATATCGCGCGGGGAGGTAAGCTCGAGGTTGTGGGCAAAAATATAGACGACCTGAAAGTGTTGAAAGATTTTACACCCCGGGTAACCAATGAAGGCAAGACTATTGTTGGAAATGTCATCTATATAGATAATTATGGCAACGTGATCAGCAATATCCAGAAAAGTCTGTTCGAAGCCTATCGCAACGGGAGGCCATTTGAGATCCTGGCCCGCAACAAGAGAATTGGTGAAATACACCATAAGTACAGTGACATCATCGATTTTAATCAAGAAAAGAGCAAAAGGAGAGGGCCCGGAGACCTGCTGGCCCTGTTTAATTCGTCAGACTTTATTGAACTGGCTATTTACAAGAGTGATCTCAACACTGTTGGTGGTGCCTCTACCCTTCTGGGACTTGATTACAGGGATACCATAACCATAAATTTTCTTTAAATGCTGGTCCGCATCGTAAAATTGACATTCAGGGAAGAAAATATTTCTAGATTTGAGGAGATCTTTGAGCAAACGAAAAAATATATCCGCAACTTTGATGGATGCTCCTTCCTGGAATTATACCGCGATCAGAACGATCCGAATATCTTCTTTACCTACAGTCATTGGTCTACTGAAAAAGACCTGGAGGCCTATAGAAACTCCGATTTCTTTAAAAAAGTCTGGTCGCAGACCAGACAATTATTCTCAGAAAAGGCCGAAGCATGGAGCCTTAGCAAGGTGGATTCATTAAGTTAAAGTTTATGTGGACGGTATTTAGGAAAGAAGTAAATTCATTTTTTGCAAGCCCCGCAGCCTATCTGATCATAGGTGTCTACCTGGTTCTGAACAGTTTGTTTTTATGGGTATTTGAAGGGCCTTTCAATGTAATGGATTACGGATTCGCAGATCTGAATAACTTTTTCCTGTTCTCACCCTGGGTATTTCTTCTTTTGATTCCAGCAATTTGCATGAAAAGCTTCTCGGAAGAGATCAAGCTGGGTACCCTCGAACTTCTGTTTATAAAACCTATCGGCTTATGGAAACTGGTCATCGGTAAGTATTTGGCTGCAGTCTTGCTGGCGTTATTGGCTCTGCTGCCCACTTTCCTTTACGTCTACACCGTGTTTTCACTGGTAAATGAATCAACTGAAGTTGACATTGGGCTGGTTCTCGGTTCCTACCTGGGCTTATTCTTCCTGATACTTTGTTATGCCGGTATCAGTATTTACGCATCATCCATTACGGACAACCCTATAGTTGCCTTTGTAGCTGCACTGGTCCTCTGTTTTATATTCTACTATTTCTGGGAAGCCCTGTCGACGGAATTTGACCATATCGCTATTTCCGGCTTTTTCAGCGGACTGAGCCTGAACAGCCGTTTTGAAACGATGGCCCGGGGCATTCTCGATACAAGAGATCTGGTATATTTTCTGAGTATCGCCATATTTTTCATTTACCTCACTGTCCTGCGACTTAAATCCCTGCGTATTTGAAAAGTAAAAATCAAATAAAAAATCTGCTGTTGGTCCTTTTAATATTGGTGCTGGCCAACCTCGGTGCTTCCCTGATCTTTAAACGCTTTGATCTTACCGCAGAAGGCCGGTACACCCTTTCGAAAGCCTCTGAAGAGGTAGTCGCAGGCATTCAGAACCCGGTCATCGTTGATGTACTATTATTCGGAGATATCCCGGCTGAATTTGAGAAGCTCAGTGCAGAGACTCAGCTGATCCTTCAGCAATTTTCTGCCGTCAATGAGAATATCAAATTCAGTTTTGCAGATCCGCTGGAAGACAATGACAGTCCGGAAACTGTAGTCAGGCAACTGCAGAGTATCGGCTTAACGCCGGCCAGTGTGACTACCGAAGAAGACGGCAGGGTAAGCCAGGAACTGGTATTCCCCTGGGCCATGGTCAACCAGGGCAATAAGACGGTACGGGTGCCTTTGATGAAAAATAAACTGGGCGCCAGTACGGAAGATCGCATCAATAACTCGGTACAAAACCTCGAATATGCCTTTGCAGATGCTTTCAAGAAAATTCAACTGACTGATAAGAAAAAGATTGCCGTGCTGAAGGGTAACGGCCAGCTGGATGATATCTACATTGCAGATTTCATTACTTCCATTCGCGAATATTACAATGTTGGAGCCATTACCCTGGATTCCGTATCAGCGGATCCGCAAAGCGTATATGACCAGCTTCGGGCCTTTGACCTGATCCTTGTTGCCAAACCAACGGAATTTTTTACGGATGAGGAGAAGTATATCCTGGACCAATATATGGTACAGGGCGGAAGATCACTCTGGCTGGTAGACCAGGTGCAAATGGAATTGGACAGCCTTTTTAATGAAGAAGGCCGCGCTCTGGCCATTTCAAGGGATCTTGGTTTGAGTGATCTATTTTTTAAATACGGGCTCAGGATCAACCCAGACCTGGTCAGCGATCTGTACTTTACCCAGATTGTACTGGCTACGGGAGAGGCCACCGAGTCTCAATACAGCCCGGTTCCATGGTTCTATCATCCCATGGTATTTTCCCGGGATGATCATCCTGTGAACATCAATGTAGAAGCCCTTCGGTACCAGTTTGCCAGCAGTATAGACACCTTGTCTAACAGCTATTCTAAAACCGTTTTATACAGCAGCTCTCCGCTGTCGCGCGCCGAAGGTACTCCTCGTCTGGTCAGTTTGTCCATGGTCAATGATCCGCCGGACAGAAGTCTTTTTAATGATGGAAACAAACCACTGGCCGTATTGGTCGAAGGAGCATTTAATTCGGCTTACACGAACAGGGTAAAGCCCCTTAGTCTGAAAGGAACTGCAGATCAGGGTCCTTCTAATAAGATGGTCGTAATATCGGATGGAGACCTCATCAGGAATCAATTGCGCAATGGCAGGCCGCTGCAACTTGGCTATGACAAATGGACAAATAATTACTACGGAAATAAGGAATTCCTGATAAATACAGTCAATTACCTGTTAGACGATTCAGGACTTATAAACATACGCAATAAGGAGGTGAGGATAGCTCTGCTGGATCCGGAAAAGATCTCCGAGGAAAAAAAGAAATGGCAGCTTGTAAATACTGGCGTTCCACTCCTGATCATCCTGATACTGGGCTGGCTTTTCACGCTGCTGAGAAAGAGAAATTACGGTTCTTAGATGTTAATAAAATTGTACGCCCCAACTGGGACAAATAAGATATATTTGTTTTATTGCACCCATACGATTTCTCTGGGGTCCGGGGGACCCATCGAAAATCTATAAAATTCAGCATGAAATTTATTGTATCGAGCACTTATCTATTAAAACAGCTTCAGGTGTTGGGAGGGGTTATTAATACCAGCAACACCTTACCTATTCTGGACAACTTTTTGTTTATTCTTGAAAAGAATAAGCTCACTGTTTCTGCATCCGATTTGGAAACCACCATGAGTTCCGTTCTTGAAGTAGATTCGGACAACGAAGGCGTTATCGCCGTTCCAGCCAGGCTCCTTCTGGATACGCTAAAAACCTTTCCTGAACAACCCCTGACCTTTGTGGTGGCAGATAATAATACGGTGGAGATAAGTTCTAATCACGGCAAATATGCTCTCGCCTATGCAGATGGCGCCGAATTCCCTAAAACTGTAGAACTGGCCGATCCCAGCTCTACGACCATTATGGGCGACATATTGGCCAATGCGATCACCAAAAGCATATTTGCAGCAGGTAATGATGACCTCAGACCGGTAATGAGCGGGGTCTTCTTCCAATTTTCGCCAGAGAACCTCACTTTTGTGGCCACCGATGCCCATAAGCTGGTCAAATATCAGAGATCCGATGCAAAAGCTACCCAGGTTGCCGAATTCATCATGCCCAAAAAACCTCTCAATCTCCTGAAAGGGATATTGGCCGGCTCCGAGGAAGACGTGACCATCGAGTACAACGAAAGCAATGCCAAATTCAGTTTTGACAACAGCGAACTGATTTGCCGTCTCATCGATGGAAAATACCCCAATTACGAGGCGGTTATTCCCAAGGAAAATCCGAATCAGCTGACTATTTCAAGGGGACAGTTCCTGAGTTCCGTCAGAAGGGTTTCCATTTTCTCGAATAAGACTACTCACCAGATCCGATTGAAAATCGCGGGTGCTGAATTAAATATTTCTGCCGAGGATATCGACTACAGCAATAAGGCGGAGGAAAGGTTGACCTGTGCTTACAAGGGCGACGATATGCAAATAGGCTTCAACAGCAGATTTTTAATTGAAATGCTCAACAACCTGAGTTCCGAAGAAGTTTCGCTGGAGATGAGCCTGCCCAACAGGGCCGGAATCCTGACCCCGCTAGACGGCCTGGATGAAGGCGAAAGCATTACCATGCTGGTCATGCCTGTAATGCTCAACAATTAATAGTATCCAGCAATTCCGGGAACCTAAGCTTTTATTACTTAAGATATAAAAGGTATAGTCAGAAAATAACTGGGTGATTCTCCGTTACCTGCCCTGACCGCATTTACAATGGGCATTACAAATCCAAGAAAGCATGCGCCGATAAGGGTCAGTATACCCAGGCCCAGCAGTAAGATGGCCGGAATGCTCAATACGATGTATAACAGCAGGCTAAGCTGCAGGTTGATAGCTGCTTTTCCGTGCTCATTCATATCTTCTATGGTATTCCTGGTGCTGAGCCAGATGATGAGCGGTGCGATAAATCCACCGAAACCTATAACGTAGTGCAACAGTTGGCTCAAATGCATGAGGACGATGGCAGTCCGGTCTGTTCTTAAAGTGTTTTGATTGACAATTTCCATTTTTTGATCGATTGAATTATATATCTATTGGTAGCAAAAAATTCTGAAATGTTACAGGGTGCAATCTCTCTAAGCAGCTTACGCCACAAGATCAGCCAATATTGGTTAATTTTGCAGGGATTTGAACAGGAAAGACACCATAGTAGCCATCGCCAGCCCACCGGGTATTGGCGCCATTGCTTTGATCCGACTCTCGGGGAGTAAGGCAATCTCCATAGTTTCGGAAACTTTTAAGATGAAGGGCGGAAAAATACTGGACCAGCAGAAAAGCCATACCGTTCATTTGGGAGAGATCCGTGACGGGGACCGGGTCATCGACCAGGCCCTGGTCAGTCTGTTCAAATCCCCGAACTCCTACACCGGTGAGGATGTAGTTGAAATATCCTGTCACGGTTCCCCGTATATCCAGCAGCAGATCATTCAGCTCTATCTGGATCGCGGCATCAGTATGGCCCAGCCGGGCGAATTTACCTTACGGGCTTTTTTGAGTGGCAAACTTGATCTCAGCCAGGCCGAGGCCGTAGCTGATCTTATTGCCAGCGAAAATGCCGCATCGCACAAAGTGGCCATCCAGCAAATAAGGGGTGGCTTTAGTCATGACATCAAAGAGCTTAGGGATCAATTACTGCATTTTGCTTCTATGATAGAATTGGAACTCGATTTTGCTGAGGAGGATGTAGAATTTGCAGATCGTGCCAAGCTCGAAGAATTGCTTGACAAGATCAGTAAGATCCTCAAAGCTTTGATCGACTCCTATGCATTGGGTAATGTTCT
>JBPEXP010000088.1:0-2038 GCA_052031475.1 Flavobacteriaceae bacterium
CCGACAATTTTGCGGCCCGCGTATCGGGTTCAGGTGACATGAGCCTGATGGTGGAAGCAGAAACTGTGGAGGCCAGCCTTTCCGGATCAGGAGACATCAGCCTCAGTGGCAAAGCCGGGAATTTTGAAGTTCGGGTATCCGGCTCGGGCGATGTTAAAGCCTATGAGCTCAATGCCGATAAGGTGGAAGCCACCATTTCGGGATCTGCAGATGTCAAGGTCACTGTCAATGAAATGCTGGTTGCCAGGGTATCGGGATCAGGTGACATTCACTATCGCGGTGATCCTAAGAAAATAGACAGCAAAGCTTCGGGATCCGGAGAAATTTCCAAGGGATAATCCATATACTATCAAAAAACGAAAGCTTGGGATACCCGGGACATCAGTTCCGGGTTTTTTCATGCTTTACCCTGGTGAGCAACAAGGCCCCCAACACAAAGAATAGTCCGAGAAAGATTGCTGCGTAACGCATGCTTCCTGTTGCCTGTGCCACAAGACCGTATAAAAAGGTCCCTATGACAATTCCAATTTTTTCTGCCACATCGTAAAAGCTGAAAAACGATGCCGTATCCAGGGTGGCCGGCATGAACTTGGAATAGGTAGACCTGGATAAGGCCTGAATCCCTCCCATAACCAATCCAACACAGCCTGCGGCAATGTAAAACTCCATCGGGCTGTATAGGAAATATGCGTAGATACAAATGGCAATCCATGCGATATTGATTACAATGAGTGTTCTAACGTTGCCGAATGCCTCTGAAGCCCTTGCTGTAACCGTCGCACCAACGATGGCGACCAGCTGAATGACTAAAATGCTCACAATGAGCCCGGTAGTGCGCTCGCTGTCTGAACCCCACGCAATCTCTTCTTCACCAAAGTAAGTAGCAATGAGCATGACGGTCTGAACGGCCATGCTGTATATGAAGAAGGCCAATAAATATCTCTTCAATCGGGTTTCTTCTCCCAGCTGATGCCAGACACCTTTTAATTCGCGGAAACCGTTCAACAATACGCGCTGCCGCGTTCCTTCCCTCTTGTTTCCCTTGGGCAGATAATAAAAGGTGTATTGGCTAAATAAGATCCACCATATACCCACAGTTACAAAAGACAACTTCATCGCTTTGATCTCAGCGGCTTCGCCAGCGTCAGAAACTATTCCAAACAACTCGGGTTTCATTACCATGGCCAGATTTACTACCAGCAGGAGAACACTTCCTATATAGCCCATGGAAAATCCTTTGGCGCTTATGCGATCCTGCTGTTCGGGGAAGGCTATGTCTGGCAGGTAGGAATTATTGATGGCAAAGCTTACCCAAAACCCAACCAGTCCAAGGAAATAAAATGTGAGCCCCAGGTAAATTTGTTCCAGAGAGAACCAATATAGCCCCATACAAGACAGGCCTCCCAGATAACAGAAGAATTTCATAAAAACCTTCTTATTACCCATATAGTCTGCAATACCCGAAATAAGTGGCGTGATGACAGCTATACATAAAAAGGCGGCAGAAGTTACGTAGCTGATCAATGGGGCACGGGCTATCTCTCCACCAAAGACCTCGATCTTCTCAATTCCTGCAACTCTAAATAGGGCGCCGTAAAAAATGGGAAAGACAGCCGAGGCTATGACCAGGCTGTAGACCGAGTTGGCCCAGTCATAGAATGCCCATGCGTTGAGCAATTTTTTACTACCCTTGATAGGTATGAGATGCGCCATAAGAATTATCGTTCAGAACTGAACAATTCCGAAGATATTCAAATTTTCCGGCAATAGGTGAGATTAAATTCTATTTAAAAGATGTGACCCCATATTTACGGGCCTCTTCTTTGGCCAGGGGAATCCACTGGGTAAGATTTTGAATCCGTGTATCACTGGATGGGTGCGTACTGAGGAATTCCGGCGGCGTTGCACCGGCATTGGCCTTCATCCTTCGCCACAATTCAGGAGCTTCTTCCGGGTTGTACCCAGCAATGGCCATAATCTGCAACCCTATTCTGTCTGCCTCCGTTTCATGGCTTCGGCTGAAAGGCAACATAACTCC
>JBPEXP010000089.1:0-3624 GCA_052031475.1 Flavobacteriaceae bacterium
CTGGCTCAGAATTATGCGGAAAAACACCAGAATATAAAGTTCTTTCGCCAGGAAAATGCCGGGCCCAGCGTTGCCAGAAACAGAGGATTGGATACGGCCACAGGAGACTACATCTATTTCCTGGATGCCGATGATTTCCTGGCTACCAATGTTTTGGGTAGCCTTCTGGGATTTGCGGAAAAAAACCATTTGGAAATTCTCGAATTTAAGACCCGGGAAATCAAAGAGGGCTCCGATCTGGATACGGACACGGAGATCCCACAGGAACTGGCTGTCCCGGTGATGGATGGTATTACGTATATCGCAGAACACGATTTCAGGAATGAAGCCTGGAGATACATCATTCACAAAAGCTTATTGAGGGAAACAGGTATTAGATTTATTGAAGGCACCTTATATGAAGATGCCATCTTTACGGCAAACCTTTTTCTAAAAGCCAATAGGATTTCAAAGGTAGATATGGAAGTGCACAGATACGTGCTGGTTGAAAATTCCATTGTGCGAAGTAAAGATGCTGCACACAATTTAAGATTCATTCACGGTATGGTATACGCAGTTGAGCAGATCCACCACATGATCAAGGGGATGGACAGTGCGCACGCTTCCTATCAAAAAGCAGTTAAGAAGTTGAAATCAAGACAACAGGCCTTCGTATTTGCTTTAATCGTCCGAACATTTAAATATCGCCTGCTGAGCCTTAAGGAACTTAAGCAAATACTGTTTAAGCTTAAGAATCTGGGGGCCTACCCGATTGACCCCAAAATTGCCCGGATTGGTAATGGAAGTCCTCTTTACAGGATATTTGTGCCGATATTTAACAACCAGAATATTCTTTATCTCGGTACACGAATCAGGAAACCGGTTCCCTCTAATTAAAAAGTATTCTTACACCCTTTTTCAGCGGCTTCCGATGTACTCTCCGGAATCTGATTCTTAAGCCGTACCCGACATATCCGTAAATAGGCATACCGGAATCTACGAAGACAGTCCCATGCATTTTTGTCTGGCTGACAATTAAGTACAAAATGGGAAAAGCCCAATTATTAATTGGGCTCTTCTTCAATAAGGTCCTTACAAAATTATTTTTGTAGATCCGGAAGCCGAATCAGCTTTCGCATGGAGATCTGATTATTACCTAATCTAGATTGATGATCAGGAATTCGGATCTTCGGTTCGCTTTGTGTTCTGCAGCTGTACATCTTACACCATCATCGCAATGGTTAGTGAGCTGTTCTTCTCCGAAGCCTTTAGCTACCAGGCGTTCCGCGGCAATTCCTTTTTCCTCGAGATACTCGGTGGTTCGTGTGGCCCTGCGCTCAGAAAGCCATAAATTATATTGATCCGGACCTCTTGAATCTGCGTGGGAGGTAATTTCAAAACGCAGTGATTCGTGTTCTTTCATCAATTCTGCCAGCTTGTCTAGTACCTCTTTAGAATCCTGGTTCAAATAGGAAGAATTAAAGTCGAAATACACAAAACCAAGATCCTTAACTGCCTGCCTGATACTATCGCGCCTTTTCTGCTCAGCTTCCTGCCTCGCCCTTTCCTCTGCTGCCAGTCGATCTCTTTCCATTTGTTCGGCCAGTGCGCGGGCTTCTTCTTCTGCCCTCTTGGCAGCGGCAATAGAATCGTTTATCCGTTGTTGTTCCTGCTGATAAGCTTCCAACATGGCCAATTTCTCAGCACCTTTCTTTGATAATTCCTTCTCCATATTGAACTGGTACACAGCACCAACCCCATATTGTATATGATTAGAACCCTCATCACCCATGTTCCATTTGGCCGTGGAATTCAGGTCAAGTGCCCAGCGGTCATTGAACCAGGTTCTGAAGCCTACAACGGCATTATAGGTCCCAAATCCAACATCATTGGCATTGGTATACCCCAATCCGGCTCCCAGGTAGGGATCAAAGAAACCGGTTTGTCCCACTAATTTGTTGAGATCATAGCTCAAACGCCCGTCTATGGCGAAATAATCCTGGTCTTCCGGATTTACCATACCGTCAATGATCTTGCCCTCCTTGTAAACATTATAGGTTCCAATAGCTTCAAGTCCGATCCCACTTTTAAAGTATCGGCCAATGCTGACCCTCGAAGGGAATGCCACTGCGTTGTAGCGGTCTTCAAAATCCGTCAAGTTCTTAAAACGGCTGCCGGAATCATTCACAATATTCCAACCCAGTCCGACCATCCAGGAACTAACAACAATGCTGTCCTTGGAAGTCAGTTGATATTCTTGCGGTATGGAATCATATTGTTGGCCAAAAAGGAAGTAAGAACCAAAGCACAACAACAATCCTACAATAAGCGAAATCTTCTTCATCAGGAATTGATTTAGGGTAATTGTATTAACAAAATTAATCCGAATCAAAATTCGGCGTCAACTAAATAGTGTGAGGTGTCAATTTTATCGATATGTAGCACTTCTCAGGCCCTGGTAGACTTATGAATCAGGCTGGAGTACTACATCTTTTTCGGTGAGCGGCATAATATACAGACCAAAGGGCATCAAGATAGCCTTTTGTTGCTGATTTTCAGCATTTTCATCCATTTTTTTACTTATGTATACGGTATTTTCTTCGTTGGTGCTGGCATAAAGTTTGGGGAGTTTTTCCTGCGAAGTTTCCCCGGTACAATAAACCAGCAATATATTTTTATCAAAATCCACTGAAGGAGGGGTTAATCCCGGCTTCCTGGTTTTATTTACATGGAGAAAAAAATTATTCAGTGCCTTCTGCGAGCGAATAACCTGCAATTCCTCACTGGCCGTACCACCGTAGAAATCGCTCATGATCATCGTAAGTCCGTCATCTGCCTGACTTCTCACTTCCTGGTCAGGGTTATTTGATTTCTGACTTTTACAACCACCAAGCACGAGGAATGCAAAAAGCAATGGGAATAATGAAATCTTCATTAATAGGTGTTTTTATAATTGAGCTTCAGGGCCTTTTCGTAAACAGCCTCGTAAAGGGGCAGTACATTTTTAATATCAAATTTTTCGGCCACTTTGCGGGCATTTTGCTTAAATGTACTTAAAATCTCTTCATCGCTGAGTATATGCAAGGCGTTTTTGACCATCTCATCCACATTGTGCTCATCACTTAAAAACCCGGATACCCCATGAATGTTTACTTCCGGTATACCACCGGTATTGCTTGATATTACCGGCACCCGGTTGATCATGGCCTCCAGGGCTGCCAAGCCAAAACTCTCAGACTTCGAAGGAAGTAAGAAGAGGTCAGAAAAACAAAGAATTCGATCTATTTCGTTGCTGTTGCCCAAAAAGACTACCCTGTCAGATAATCCGAGCTCTTCAGCAAGCATTTCGGCCTTCTCCTTTTCAGGGCCTTCCCCAACCATGATAAGCCTGGCCGGAATTTCTTTCTGTATGCCATGAAAGATCCTTATTACGTCAGGGATATGTTTTACTTTCCTGAAATTACTGATGTGCGTAACAATCTTTTCGTGGTCTTCTGCCATCAGGGACCGCTGGCAATCAGTGAATTCTGTGCTGTATTTAGACTTGTCTATAAAATTGGGGATCACTTCAATCTCTTTATCGATTTCAAAGAAATCTAAAGTTTTTTGCTTTAGATTTTCTGATACCGAGGTAACCACATCAGA
>JBPEXP010000009.1:0-15521 GCA_052031475.1 Flavobacteriaceae bacterium
GAGCGGTTTGGGTCTGAATTTCCCATTCTCATCAAGTTTATCGATGCACAGAAAGATCTGTCCATTCAGCTCCACCCGGGCGATGAATTGGCTATGAAGAGGCATCAGTCTTTTGGCAAAACCGAGATGTGGTACATCATGGATGCGGAAAAAGGCGCAGAGCTAATTATAGGCTTCAATAAGGATGTGGATGCCGAAGAATATCAGCAATTTCTCGAGCAAGGGAAATTGACCGACCTGATGAATTACGTTCCCGTAAACAAGGGTGATACTTTTTTTATCAACACGGGTAAGGTGCATGCCATAGGGGCAGGTATCATGTTGACTGAAATACAGCAAACCTCCGACATTACTTACCGCATTTACGATTTTGAAAGGAGGGATAAGGAAGGGAACCTCAGGGAGTTGCATACAGAACAGGCATTGGAGGCCATTGATTATAGGAAAAAAGAAGACTACAGGGTTGAGTATCAAAAGGAAACAAATCAGTTGAATTCCATGGTTGCATCGCCTTATTTCACTACCAATTACCTCAAATGTACCAATGACACCAAAATAGATCTCTCGGAAAGGGATTCCTTCACGATATTGATCTGTGTGGACGGGGAAGCTGAAATAAAGACAGCTGGAGGTAAGGAGCCTTTGAAGATGGGTGAGACGATCCTGATTCCGGCAATTGAACCGGCAGTGTTGATCAGAACCCAATCAGCTACGCTGTTAGAAGTTACAGTCTGAAAAATGTACCTTTGTAAAAACCAAAGTTTATGGCCAGTATCAGAGACCTTAAGAAAGACATCAATAATGTTCTTGGCGATATAATTGAAGCGGTTTATTTAATTGAGGAAACCACCAACAAGCCCGAATCCAAAGAGGGAAATGCAATTATTGACAGCGCTATCGAAACATTTGACGAACTGATCGTCAAAGTGAACCAGCGGGATGTAGAAAACCGAAGTGAGCATTTGAAAGCAGTCCGAAAAGAATTAGAAGAGAAAGCGACCGCATTGGTTGTGAAAGTCAATAAACTGGGAGCTTAGATATTATTCCAATCCCTTATTATCCACATACTCTTTAAGCAGCTGACCATATTTAGATTCTGCCACCTCAGTGGAAAGCCCTCTGTAGATGGAATCCAGATATACGGGGTTGGCATTGGCCGCATTAGACAAGGCCAGATAGGGGCTCAGGTAGGAATCCTTATTGTTCAGGGCAAAATTCAAGGTATACAAATAGCCCCTCAGAATAGTTTTATCGCTTAGTTTTTGAATAGAGTCCAGGGCCAGGGAGTCGGCCTGAAAAGCAGGATCGGCTGCTACTCTCATGAGCTCCAGGCTGCGGTTGTGGAATTTGCTCATGACCTCGTTGTATTCCTCAAACTTCTTTTGAGTTTCAGAACCTTCAATGACTGCCTTGGTCTCAAAGGTATTCCATTTGGTCCTGATATTAATTTGACCTGGTTCTCCGAAGAAAGTGATCCGATCATTGAATTCGTTGTTGTCTTTTTTATCCAGGTAGAGGTAATAGATTTCCGGGCTCTCAATGGCAGTTTCAAAGGAAAAATTACCGTCTCCTTTTATCTCCAGCGAATCGACGTTCACCAATGTAGAATCCGGTACATATTGCAGGTACAGCATGCCCTTTTTCAGACCCTCAATGTTCCCGCTAACCCTCATCACATTTTCTTCTTCCTTCGCACAACCGGCTATTAACAAGACCAGACCTATAGACCAAAGTAATCTCTTCATCGGCATAAATTTCACGCGCAAATATCGCTAAACCATTATAAATACTAAACTTTTGTAGCTATTTCCATAAGAAGTCCGCATATATAAGCGCCCGCCGTACCAACCACATAACCCAATACGGCCAGCAGGATGCCTACTGAAGCCAGGGAAGGATGAAATTCTGCAGCTACAACAGGGGCCGAGGCGGCACCTCCCACATTGGCCTGACTGCCCACTGCCAGGAAGAAATACGGGGCTTTGATCCATTTGGCTACCAGGATCAAGAGACCGGCATGAATAGAGATCCAAATAAGCCCAACGGCCAGAAGCCCGGGATTTTCCAGGAAAGTCCTCAGGTCCATTTTCATACCTATGGTAGCAACCAGGATATAGATAAAAAATCCGCCGATCTTACTGGCTCCGGCACCTTCGTAATTCTTGGCCTTTGTAAAAGACAGGAATATACCAATGGCTGTAGAAAAAACCACCATCCACAGGAATTTGGACCCCAGTGAAGAAAGTGCCTTCTGTTTGTTGCGGATCACTTCAAAATTAGCTTCCAGGAACTCTGCAAAATGATGGGCAAAGAAGTGTGAAAAGCCCACCGCGGCAAAAGCCAGGCCGGCCATAATGATATAATCATTTAAATAGGTTACACGCGTAATGCTTTCGGTGTAATCAGAGACTTTCTTTTTTAGTGACTCTATGGCCGAGGTATCTGATTTTAGCCATTTGTCTATTCTGTCAGCTTTTCCAATGCCTAATAAAAGAATGGCCATCCACAGGTTGGCAACAACGATATCTACCAGCACCATGTCCCCGAATCTTTTGGGATTATAGGAAAAGACCTCCAGCATGGCCGCCTGATTGGCTCCGCCTCCAATCCAGCTACCGGCAATGGTGGCAAGACCCCTCCAGACTGCATCAAAACCGGCGCCTCCCACAGTTTCCGGGCTAAAAATAGAAACGATCAGAATGGCGATCGGCCCTCCGAGTACGATACCTATCGTCCCGGTAAGGAACATGATCAGAGCCTTGGAACCGAGATTCAGGATGGCCTTGAGATCTATGCTTAAAGTCATTAAGACCAGGGCCGCAGGTAGCAGGTACCGGCTGGCAACGTAGTAAAGGTTAGAATCTTCTTCAGAAATGATCCCAGCAGTGGTGAATATGGCAGGCAACATATAACAAACCAGAAGCGTAGGTACGATGCCGTAAAATTTTTTCCAAAATCCAGTTTTAATAGAGGAGGTATAAAAGACGAATCCCAGGCAAAGACACAGGATTCCAAATATGACCGTGTCTTCGGTAAATGGTAATTGGTTCATAAGTTTAGTTGGATATGCTTAGCTCCAAATATAGTGAAATTTGGAAGCGGCATTTTTAGCAATGCTTTCAGATATTCAGCCAGTAAGTCACTTTCAAATTGATGGATCTGAATTTAGGGGCAAAGCCATCTACGAAGTAATTGTCATTATATACCAGGAAAAGATCGGATAGTGGGGCAAACCTCCATTGAAGGCGGCTGTTGATCCCAAGATTGTCTCTTTGATTGCTGTATTGAAAGATGGTAGACCAAAAAATAGATTTGCTAAAAGTGATGTTGAAACTGGGACTCAGGAGCCAGAGATCTGCATCCGGATAGGGATCAGGTAGTCTCAGGCCATCGTAATTCATAGCGAGCCTGATCTGTACTTTCGGCTGGATCAATAGTACGGCCTGGCCTCCCACCGAAAAGCGGGTGCCGTTAAAGAATTCGCCATAAGAGGTATCAAAGGAAAAGGAAAAGACCTGAGCGCGGTTCGACTCGTATTCTATTCCGGCAGAATCAAAAGTATATCCCTGGTTTCCGGGCAGTGGAACACCGCCTTCAGTGTCTGTAGGATCAAAGGGTTCTGTCAGGAAAATATACTGATTAAAATATTCCACTTCCAGCTGGGCCTGGTTCTGGAACTCCGCTTCCCAGCCGGCCCTGACAAATCGGTCTGTTTTCTGGTAATCGAGCGTAGGGCGAAAGATGGTATTGGCAAATATCCCTACCCTATGGTTGTTGATGACATTGGAAGTTGGCCAGAAAACCCGTTCTGCACGAACTGTTGGTTTTACAATATCTGTACGCCTTATAAATCCTAGATCGGAACGGAAATCGTTATCTACAAAAACTATATCGCTTTGTACATTCCAATACCGGGAATTAAAGCCCAGATTGGCACTGGCCGAGTAATTTCCATCCTTATCGCCGGGCTGGAAGGATTTGTGGGCATAGAATCTGCCCACCCATTTATTGTCAGCACTCTGAAGGTTGTAGTCTATACCCAGCACCCGATTATACTTATCCGAGGGATCCAGGAATTCGTAGTCGTCAAAGGTTTCGCGATTCAGGAAGAATACCCCAATATTGGAACGGGCAAACATTTTGCGTTGCAGAACAAACATCGCGTTGTTATTGGAAGGGATCTCATTCTCCAGATCTTCATCGGTCTGAATGCTGAAAAAACCAAGACGCCAGTTTTCGTCCAATTTTCCGCTGAGTCGGGCCCCTGCCAGAATTTTATTCTCGATCGTATTGCCTGCTGTATCTTCGGCGATCCCTATTCGCCTGGAAAAGAAGGGATTGGCATCCCGCCCATCACCAAAATTTCCGAAGAGATCAGCGTTGTCTATAAAAAACTGTCTCCGCTCGGGAAGTCCGATTTCAAACCTGGTGAGGTTGGTAAAAATCGCATCTACCTCTACATTGGAGAAATCTGGATTTACGGTGATATCCAGATTCATACTATTGCCTATACTGATCTTGGCATCACCACCAAATTGTATATCGGTCTCGCTGGTGTTACCCTCAAAATCCTCCAGGGCACTCGTATTTACATAGGGGATCAGGGCCATGGGTGTTCTGGACTTCCCCAGTGGTTTTTCAAAGATCATGTCGCCCATAAAGCCCAGATTGGTCACATTCTGATTCTGGGGTATTCTTGGCCATGTACTGCGTTCGTTGCTTTGGAATTCAAATCGGTAGCTTTGGAATCTCCATTTAGTTTCGCCCTCGGTAAATTTGAACGAAGTAAGCGGTATTTCCATTTCCGCCACGTAGTATTTGTCGTGCAGGCTAGTTTCGGCCTTCCATTTGACGTCCCAGGCTGTATTAAAATTGTCGAAAGACACGCCTCCCCCGGCAATCAGCGCTTCCCGCCTTACCCCATAGGCGTTTATGCCAAATAAAAAGGCATTCTGGCCGTCGTTGAAGGTGTCGAATAGCAGACTGATGTTATCGCTGTTCCCCGCCCTGAAGTCTCGTTCCAGCGATGGAATGGTATATTCGTTACCCGGGGCATGTTGTATCATGCCTATGTAAAGATGGGTGTCACTAAAGAGCATTTTAATTTCAGTCTGGTACTCGGCCAGGACAGAATCGGTGGGAAAATATTGCTGGAAATCTTTGGGTCCGTCTGCGGTTTTCCAGACTTCTTCATCCAGGACACCGTCCAGAACAATGTTGGCATCGGTGAATTTTACGGTAAACTGTCGGAGGGGTTCTTGGCCAAAACTGAGAAAACAACAGAAAAATAATAATCCGCTTAGTGTTTTGGTCATAGAGTGTTTAGTCTTTAGCCCTCAAATTTAAGGCAACTAAGCGTTAAATAAATGCCAAAATTTTATGTGGAAATCTACCTCCCAGACGTCTGCTGACTTTTAAATTTCCTGCGTTTGGTTTTGTTGGGGTTCTTGAACAAGCGTTTAAAGAAGTTATCCTTGACCACCGGGTCACAATCCAATTCTTCGAGAACCGACTCACTGGCAGGTTCAAATCTGGCCCGGGTAATCGCATTGAATTCCGGCTGTTCATTGAGTTTTTGCATCCAGAGAGCAAATAGCGGCAAGGCAGCGCTGGCACCCTGGCCAAGAGCTGTATCCTTAAAACCAATTTCATGGTGATCCAGTCCTACCCAATTGACGTGCACTAATTTGGGAGTTACGGCTACAAACCAGGCATCCTTGTTATTTTGTGTGGTTCCGGTTTTGCCTGCGATATCATTTTTTAATCCGTAGCGATACCTTATACGCGAGGCAGTACCTCGATCAACCACAGCTTTCATCATTTCGAGCATGAGCATCCTGGTTTTTTCAGAATAGGCTTCTTTTTGAAGCTTGGGTTTTTCAAAGATCTCCAGGGGCTCGTCTTCCTTGTCGTAAATGGCCTCTACCATGTAGGTAGTAACAGGTCTGCTCTTATTCACATAGCTGGCATAGGCGCCAGCCAGATCTTCCATACCAATAGCACCGGTACCTAAAGCAAGGGAAGGCAATTCTGGCAGGGTTTCATCGATCCCCATTTTTTTTGCCATAGCAAGTACATTGCTAATACCCGTCTCTTCCAGAATCTTCACCGAAACCGTATTCACTGAATTGCTCAAGGCTTCTTCCATGGAGTAGTTCAGGTAGGTCTCATCTTCTTCTGAGGTATTTGAGGGACTCCAGCCTTCCAGGTCTTTATACTCCACTTCCTGCGCAGAAAAGTGATCGCATGCTTTCAGACCAGATTCCAGGGCGGCCGTGTAAACTACGGGTTTAAAACTGGATCCAACCTGCCTGCGACTTTGAGAAACGTGGTCGTATTTAAAGTGAGTAAAATCTACTCCCCCGATCCAGGTCTTCACCGCACCGGTTTTAGGGTCAATTCCCAGAGAACCAACATTGAGGAATTTTGCGTAATGCATCAAGCTGTCGGCCGTGCTTGCTTCAACCTCTTTTATGCCGTCCCAGTCGGCCAGACTGATTATTTTTTTAACATGGAGGCTGTCCCAGGCCTGTTCTTCGCTCAGTCCTTTTTCCAGTAATCTCCTGTAAGCATTGGATTGCCTGATGAGCTTAGATGTAAACTGGCGGTTGGAAATCCATGGCGCTGATTTTCCATAGCTTTTTTCAAAAGCTAATTGAAGCGCAGCCATGTGCTCCCTCATCGCCTCTTCTGCAAGTAACTGCATTTGGTAATCCAGGGTGGTGTAGATCTTCAGACCCGAAGTATACAGATTGTACTCCTTGCCATTTTTGCTTTGTTCCTCGCACCAGTCTTCCATAAATTGCCTGACCTCTTCCCTGAAATAAGGTGCCAGGCCCTGATTGTAATCATAGCTGGTATAATTGAGTTCCAGCGGCAGATTTTGAAGACTATCTTTCTCATCCATGCTCAAAGCCCCGATTTCCTCCATAGCCATCAATACCGTATTTCTCCTTTCCAGACTGCGCTCTGGGAACAGCCTTGGATTGTAACTGTAATTTGCTTTGAGCATGCCTGTAAGCACAGCAGACTCTTCTGCTTTTAACTCAGAAGCTGTTTTTCCGAAGAACTTTTTTGATGCACTTTCAATACCAAATGTATTATCCCCGAACGGTACCGTATTCAGATATTGGGTAATGATCTCTTCCTTGCTGTAAAAGCGTTCCAGACGCCTTGCTGTGATCATCTCCTTGATTTTGTCGGCTACCAGGGCCACTTTGCCTTCACCCGTCCTGGGGAACAGGTTTTTTGCCAGCTGCTGGCTGATGGTACTCCCGCCACCGGCCGAATCGTCGCTGAGCAGAACTGTCTTGATACCTACCCTGAAAAGGCTTTTAAAGTCTATTCCACGATGATCGTAAAAACGCCTGTCTTCTATAGCTACCAACGACTGCACCAAATGATCAGGAAACTGGGAATATGCTATGGGCTGTCGGTCATATAAATAGTATTTACCAATCAATACGCTGTCAGCCGTATATACCTCAGAGGCCCTTTGGTATTCTATATTGGTTAATTCCTTTTTGCCGGGCAGCCTTCCCCACAGACCGGCGTATACAGAAACTATAAATAGCAAAATAAGTCCAATGACCAACAAAGCGATTCGTATTCCTATGCCCAGCCATTTCTTAGCAACCGGATTCATATGTATTCAGATTATTCGTCCTCTGTTATCTACGTAAAAATATGCAGGAACATATAACTTAACATTTAATTTATACGCAGATATTTATTTTTAGATCAAAATTCAATTATGTGGAAATTTATATTGATGGCCCTCTTTTCTGTACAGCTTGGTATGGCACACGGTCCTTACTGGGGCAAGACGGGGCATCGGGTTACCGGTGAGATCGCCCAGCGCTACCTGAGCAGGAAAGCAAAAAAAACCGTCTATAAATTGTTGCAGGGCCAGACTTTGGCCGAGGTTTCTAACTATGCAGATGATATCAAGTCAGATAGCCGCTATCGCTCTTATAGTCCCTGGCATTATGTGAATTTTCCCGCTGATAAAGAATATAGGGAAGTGGAACCCAACCCGGCCGGCGATATTGTTCAGGCTATTCAAATCTGTATTTCAGTTCTTAAAGACCCGGCCAGCTCAGATGCGGATAAAGTTTTTCACCTGAAGCTTTTGGTACACTTTTTAGGAGACGTACATCAACCCATGCATACGGGCAGGGCAGAAGACCGGGGTGGGAATGACATACAGATCCGCTGGTTTGACCAGGGAAGTAATCTGCACCGGCTTTGGGATTCGGATATGATTGACAAGTACCAGATGAGCTATACTGAACTGGCCAATAAGCTACCGCAACTGCCGAAGAAATCCGTCCGAGAACTTCAAAGCGGGGATATTTATAGTTGGGTAGAGGAAACTCAGGAGATTACAAACAGGATTTACGATTCTGTGGACGTTGGACAGGAATTGGGATATGCCTACAGTTATGAATATTGGCCTGTAGTTGAGAAGCAATTGCTGGTGGGAGGGATTCGACTGGCAGGTATACTCAATGAGATCTTTGGTTGAGGTTTTTGAGAAGCATCAGTAAATAAGGATATAAGCAGACAAAAAGCTCGTAATTATCGATGTATTACCCAGCGCAGCTTCAAGTGGTCAGTTACCATTGCGGGAAGTGCTTTTTATCCCCTTAAATAGGTCATTACCCGATAGTTAAAATAATGGAACAACATTTGTTGTTATATTAATATAACGTTTAATATGAGGACATTAGCACAAGTTGCCGGTGTGTTAAAGGCAGTATTAAACGGAGACATTCAAACGGTATTAAAAAATCGGTTTTAAGAAACCGATTTTTTATTGGATATATCTGAAAGTTAGATTGATCCGGGCTTGCATGGGCTTTTTGGACTTGGGAAGTTGATGCAGCCAGTGATGCTGAGTGGGTCCTTTCATCAGTAACAGACTTCCGGGTTCTAATAAAATTTTTAGTTTCTGGTCTCGTTGCCGCCTGTGCTTCATTTGAAAGTAGCGTGGCTGGCCAAGAGAAACAGATGCGATGACCGGGTTATTGCCCAATTCCTTTTCATTATCGGCATGCCAACCGTTGCTGTCGGATCCATCGCGATATAGATTGAGCAGGCAGGTTGAGAATTCACAACCAGACAGCTGTTGTACCTTTTTCCTGAGCTCTTCAATAATGGCGTCAAAGGGCAGCGGGCTCATGGTTATTCCTGAATAGGTATAGGTTTTGCCGTTGTTTCCAAAGAGGGCTGTAAGCCTTGGTTGCGGATAGGTTTTCCCAAAAATACGGATGTTGTCTTGTCTCCAGGGAACTTCCGAATAAAGGTGGTCAAAATACCGATCGGCCGTGTCTTTTTCCAGGAAACGCGGATAATATTCAATCTGGCAATCGGGCAATGAAGGAAAGCTAATCAGTTCTTGTGCAGCCGGTTTCACTGGAGTACTTTTTTAAGTTCTTTACGGTATTCCGAGGGATTCCTGCCGGTAAAAGCCTTGAATGATTTGTTGAAGTGAGAGAAATTATTAAAGCCACTTTCCAGACAAACTTCACTGATGCTCATAGGTTGTTCCGCCAGCAATTTTGAAGCGTGAACCAACCTGTATTCATTGACGAATTGCACAAAGGTTTTATTGGTGATCTTTTTAAAGTATCTACAAAAAGAAGGGACGGTCATATTTACAAGATCAGCCATTTCCTGGAGGGTGATCTCTTCCCTGAAATTGTTTTTTACGTGATTGAACACCACATTGATCCGGTTATTGTCTTTCTGTTCCGCCTCCATGGCGAACCCTTCGGCATTTAATACCTTAAATTCGGTCGATTTTCCGAGTTCGTTGAGAATATTCAGGATTGAGAGCAATTTTTGAAAATCGGTCTGGTATTCCAATACTTCCAGTTTTTCTCCGATGACGCGTTTGGTTTTCCCATAGAAAGCTACACCCCCCTTGGCTACCTCGAATAAATTCTGGATCCTTTTCATTTCTGGAATGTCAAAAAATCCATTGCCCAGGAAGTCGGCTTTCATCTGAACTACGGTCTCGCTGATGTTGCCCGTGAATTTATCCGTAAATCCGCAATGCGGCAGGTTACTGCCAATCAGGATCAGGTCGCCTTCTGAATAATAAGAAAGATGACTCCCTATTTGTCTTTTACCGGCCCCGCCGTTTACATAGACCAGTTCTAATTCAGGGTGATAGTGCCAGGTAACGTCTTTGTTAACATTCTGCGAATCAAACTTGTGGTAGGTAAATGAATTCCCAAAGTCTGGTTCAATAGCTTCAAATGAAGGTTTATGTTTTATCATAGCAATTAATCGATTGGGACCATAAAGATATCCCCTTCCTAAAGTTCATTTGTTTGCAAAATTAACCAATATATGTGGTATTTTAACCTTAACATAAAATTAAGACAGAATCTACGTTAAAATAGTACATAAATTGGGTAAAACTGTAGTTGTGAAGGCCTGATATCGCCACTATGTTTGCACTGTAAATTATTTATTAACTCTAAAACGAAATGTTATGAAAACGATGTTAAAATTTACAGTAGTTACAGGTATTATGTTCGCCACCCTTAGCGGAACGGCTATGGGAGAGAAGCAATCAGCTACTTTTTCAGACACTGAAAGAGAAGTATTGGAAGCAGCGGACAAGGGGAACCCGATTTTCAGAAAAGAAGGAGACAAGATCTACCTCAATATGCTCAATTTACAAGGTGACAAAGTTTTTATCAAGGTAATTGATAGTAATGGTCGCGCCCTGTTTAATGAGACAAGCCGGGAAGATTTGGTGGAAAAAGCCTTCAATTTTGAGAATGCTACGGCAGACCGATACACCGTCTACGTAAAAGACAGCAAAAGAACCTATTCTGAAAAGATAGTGGTTAAGTAAGTTTAGTTTTTAATCCAACACAGTGAAGAGGGCCGGGAGGCCCTCTTTTATTTGATGAACCTTTTGAGCTTTTCCCGCTTCGCCAGGGGTAAAGCTTCCAGGTGTAATACTCTCTCGATCAATTCAGGATCTTTCTGCCGACTGAAGATAAGCTGGAAAAATTCCCTGACACTGATCGACTTTTCTTCCCTGGACTCCAGCATCAGGGCATCCCCGTTTTTAACTGAACCCTTTTCCAGGACCCGTACGTAGGTTCCCGGGCAGGAATGTTCTATAAATTGCGCCAGTATGGCCTGAGAACCAAAGCGGATGCCGAGTTTATAACAGGGTTCCCTGGGCTGACTTACCTGAACCAGGGCATTGCCCAGGCGGTAGATATCACCGAGAAACAGGTCATTTTCATCCATGCCTTCAACGGTGAGATTTTCGCCAAACATCCCCCAGTTCCATTCCAGATTGGGATAAAGTCCCTGCCAGTAGGGATACGGATCCGTTGAGAACAAATAACAGGCCTTATAAGTGCCTCCATGTACTTTTCTGTCTGCGATAACGTCTTTATCTACTGAATCTCTATTCAGGAAAACAGGGCCATCCACAGGGTATTTAAAAATGCCCGTACTAATTGTTTTGCCACGCCATACTACGTTTTGTCGCTCACCTATATTGGTCGATCTAACGATCATGAAGTAAAAATAGAAAACCGGTGCTTCAAATAAAACACCGGTTGCATATATGTGAAATTTTACTCCCTGGTTTTGCCCTAGTGGCAATGAGGTCCAGGTTCATCTTTTCTTCAACTATTTGATCATCTGGTAGCTCCGGTTGATAAATTGGGTCAATTCTTCACCTTTTAAAAGTCCTTTAGACAATCTGGCCAGATCGAGCGACTGGTTGATGAGTCGTTCTCGCTTCTTAGCAGTCTTCGTGTTAAGAATCTCACTGACCAGCTCATGATTGGTATTGACCACAAGATTGTACATCTCTGGCATATTTCCCATGCCAAACATTCCACCTCCACCAGTTCTTTGCATCTCCTTCATCCGCCTCATAAATTCAGGTTCGGTGATGATAAAGGGAGAGGCATCGCTGTCCATGGCTTCCATTTGAATGACATATCCTTTCTCGCCAACAATTTCCTCAATATTGGTTTTCAGCTTCTCCTTTTCCTCATCAGAAAGTTTGCTGATGGGTGTATCCTCCTTTTTTATGAGGTTGTCCAGGTGATCCGCATCTACTCGCGCGAAGGATAGTTTTTCTTTGGAAGTTTCCAATTTTTGCATCAGATGCGATACAATGGGCGAATCCATCAAAAGTACTTCGTATCCCTTGGCCTTAGCTGCTTTGATGTAACTGTGTTGCTCTTCTTTATCGGAGGCATAGAGAATAACCAATTTGTCGTCCTTGTCGGTCTGATGGTCCTTGACCTTTTCCTGCAGCTCTTCAAAAGTGTAATAATTGCCATCTACGGTAGGGTATAGGGCGAATTTTTCAGCTTTCTCGAAGAACTTTTCCTCAGACAACATCCCGTATTCTATAACGATCTTGATATCGTTCCATTTTTGCTCAAACTCCTCGCGGTTGTTCTTAAACAGGGAATTGAGTTTATCGGCTACCTTTCTTGTAATGTATGCCGATATTTTTTTAACGGCAGCATCCGCCTGCAGGTAAGAACGTGAGACATTTAAGGGGATATCAGGAGAATCTATGACTCCTCTTAGCATGGTCAGGAATTCAGGTACGATGTTCTCCACATTGTCTGTGATAAAGACCTGGTTCTGATACAGCTGGATCCGATCCTTCTGAATGTTCAGGTCATTGGTCAGTTTGGGGAAGTATAGGATCCCTGTGAGATTGAAGGGGTAATCCACATTTAGATGAATGTGGAACAGGGGTTCTTCAAATTGCATGGGATAGAGTTCCCTGTAGAATTCCTGGTAGTCCTTGTCTTCCAAATCTGCAGGTTTCTTGGTCCACGCCGGATTTGGATTGTTTACAATATAATCAACTTCCTGGGTTGGTGCCGGATCTTCATCCTTGGCGCCTTCGGGCTTGGGAAGGGTTTCAGTGCGCGTCCCGAACTTGATCGGGATAGGCATGAATTTGTTGTATTTCATCAACAACTCCCTGATCCTGTTTTCTTCAAGGAATTCCGTGGAGTCTTTGGCGATGTGGAGAATGATTTCCGTACCGTGTCCCTCCTTTTCCGCCTCTTCCAGAGAGAATTCCGGGGATCCGTCGCAGCTCCAGTGCACTGCAGGTTCGTCCTTGTAGCTCTTACTGATGATTTCCACTCGGTCTGCCACCATGAAAGACGAATAGAATCCCAGGCCAAAATGACCGATGATACCTGCATCTTTTTCGGCATCCTTATATTTTTCCAAGAATTCCTCGGCTCCGGAGAAAGCTACCTCATTGATGTATTTTTTAACCTCCTCGGCAGTCATCCCGATACCCTGATCGATAACATGAAGTTTCTTGCCCTTTTTGTCAATCTTGACCTCTATGAGGGGATTGCCGTATTCTACCTTGGCTTCACCTATAGAGCTGAGGTGTTTAAGTTTCAGGGTAGCATCCGTTGCGTTAGATATGAGTTCGCGAAGAAATATTTCGTGATCGCTGTAAAGAAATTTTTTGATTAAGGGAAATATGTTTTCTACTGAAACATTGATTTTGCCTGTTGCCATTGCTTTTTAATTTAATTCCGCTCTTGTCTGGTCAAAAAAAATACCAGATTGCCATTAAATGACAAAGTGACAGATTTTGCTTAAAAAGATATCGTGAAAAATTTAACAAAAGTTTTTGTTTAATAAATAGTATTTATAATTAAACATTATTTATATTTGTATTGTGATTGCGATAGCCTAAGATTGCTATGAAAAGGCTTTTTTGATTTTTGTAATCAGTTTGTTTATTAATTGGTTAGGTTGTTTGAAAACGTGCTTTCCCTCGAGAGCACGTTTTTTTTACCACAGCACTGATCAAACAATAATGTTTAAGTAAAATATTAAAAAATAAAACATTATATATGTCTGCTAAAAAGAAATCCTCCAAAGAAAGTGTCGATTCCTGGATCAGTCAATACATGGAATACGTCTTGGAAGAGGGCCATCATCCGCCAAATGTTTATAAGTTTTGTAAGTACCTCAACCGGAAGGAGGAGGAGTTCTACTCACAGTACGGCAGTCTGAAGGCCCTGAGACAATCTGTCTGGGCTGCCTTCTTTGATCACACCCTGGGACTTTTGAATAAAAATGACGACTACGCAGCTTTTTCAAATCGCGAAAAACTGCTCGCTTTTTATTTCTCCTTTTTTGAAATCCTCACCCTGAACAGGAGTTACGTGCTTTTTGAATTGGGCGATGGCAAAGTGCAGGATCAATTATCACAGCTAAAAGTTCTTCGCAGGAAATTTAAAAAGTATGCCGAAGCTCTGATTGAAGACGGCAATGATGAAAAACATTCAGCCCTCAGCAAGAGAAGTCCCAAAGTCTTCTCGGAAGGTGCCTGGTTGCATTTCATGGCCCTGATCCGTTTTTGGATGGACGATAATTCAGCCGGTCTGGAGAAGACAGATCTGGCCATCGAAAAGTCTGTCAACACCATTTTTGACCTGCTCGACAATACAGCCCTTGATCGTGTCATTGACCTGGGAAAATTTTTATGGAAAGAATACAGTTTATAAGGTCTTCATGAAGACAACCGATAAAATACCAACAGGGAAGATCCAGCGTGCCGGGAAGCTGGTTCAAACGGGTGTTAAGATTGGCGGAAACTACGTAAAATACGTGGGCAAGAAACTGGTCAATCCGGATCTGGATAAAGACCAGCTCAATCAAGAGAATGCCAGGGATATTTACGACGGACTGAAATCATTGAAGGGCAGTGCATTAAAAGTAGCTCAGATGCTTAGCATGGAAAAGAATTTGCTTCCAAGGGCTTATGTAGAAAAGTTTTCACTGGCACAATTCTCTGTACCCCCGTTATCGGCACCGCTTGTTCGCAAAACTTTTAAAAAATATTTCGGTCGATATCCGGAAGAGGTTTTTGACCATTTTGAAAAAGATTCCATTAACGCAGCTAGCATTGGTCAGGTACACCAGGCGCGTAAAGACGGACGCTTACTGGCTGTAAAGATTCAATACCCTGGCGTTGCCGATAGTATCAGCTCAGATCTGTCACTGGTAAAACCGGTAGCCCTGCGCATGTTTAACCTGAAGGGACAGGATACGGATAAATTCTTTCAGGAAGTTGAAAATAAACTGATCGAAGAAACAGATTACCTATTGGAAATATCCAGGAGTATCGAGATATCCGAATCTTGTAGTCATATTCCCAATCTTACATTTCCCAAATATTACAAAGAATTCAGCTGCGAAAGAATTTTGACCATGGACTGGATGGAAGGCAGACATCTCAGCCAGTTTGCAGAGAATGACCCGGAGGTTGAAGTTGCCCAGAAATTGGGTCAAACCCTCTGGGATTTCTACATGTTCCAGATGCACGGATTGAGAAAGGTCCAGGCAGATCCTCATCCGGGGAATTTCCTTGTGGATGAGAGCGGGAATCTCATAGCCATAGATTTCGGTTGTATCAAAGAAATACCGGATCAGTTCTATACACCCTATTTTGAACTTGCGAAAACAGAGAA
>JBPEXP010000090.1:0-3424 GCA_052031475.1 Flavobacteriaceae bacterium
CATTTGTTCATTTGTAATTTGTTGATTTGAAGATTCTAATAGGTGGTTCGGATCAACGAATTTAGTATAAACGAATAAACTCAGATCTACGATTCAGGACAGACTTCAACGCAATTTTCCCTCCTGACTCCCACGTTCGGTCTTCTGTCTCACATTTCACTCATCACTTTTCTCTCGTCCCTCTACCCTCTTTTTCTCAATAAACGCCTCATAGGCCGCCTTTCCTTCTTGTTCCCAATACTGATCATAGTACTGCCATTCCTTGATCCCGTTTTCTGAACAACGTTCCCTGAGCCGGTGTTTGATCCTTTTCTCAAGATTCTTTTTTCGTCTTCTGGACCGGCCGCCTCCACCGCCAAATCCTCCAAAGAGTAGCTTAGCTAAAATGACTATGCCCACTGCCTGCCAGAAAGTGATCACTCCCAATCCGAAGATGGCCGGCATCAGCCAGTTCCACAACAACATGACCACATAGCCAAACAGCAATGCCAGGGCAGCAATGGCAATGGCCCCGAAGATCACTATAAATACGATCTTCACTATTTTTTTGACCTTTCTTTCCACATAGCGTTCCATGTGGGCTTCATGCATTTCTTTATTTGTCATCATCTATGGTATTTAATATTCTTTCTGTTTTCTAAATCTTTTAATAGTACGGATAGTGCCCTGTGCCTTCTGGACATCAGGGTGCCTTGGGGTATGCCCGTCTCCATGGAGAGTTGCCTGTAGCTCAGGTTTTCAAAATCGATGGCCATAATTACATCACGGTATTCCGGTTTCAATTTCATAAGAGCCTCTTTTAATATCTCTTTCAACTCATCGGCATCGGCATAGGCCCCGCTGCCGTAAAAAAGTTCAGCGAGTTCGCTGATGGGGCCTTCCATGCCCTCATCCAGGTCCATTCGCTGTTTCCGTGTGCGCATCGTATCTATGATCTTATTTCGCACGGAGCGGTAGACAAAGCCTGCTATATTGTCAATCGGACTCAAATGATCCACTCTTGAGAACAGTTTTAAAGCCACATCCTGCAGGATATCCTCCGCATCCCGGTCGGCAGAATCATCTACCCTGGAAGAGACAAATGCCTTCAGGGCCTGGTATTCCGCATCAAAAAATCGGATCAGCTTGTTGTAATTGTCGGTTCTCTCAGTCATTGATAGCGCCTTGCCAAATGCCCTTCACCATTAGAGACGAAGGATTGGGATTTTATTGCAGGTAAAGTTGGTTTGTTGAATGAATGGTCCGAAGTCGGAAGACCGGAGACCGAAATTAGAATACACCAACTTCAGACTTCTGACTTCTGACTTCCGTCTTCCCACTATATGACGCATAAAGGGGGATTTTGTATCGGGAAGGGGATAAAATCTTTATTCGTTGAATCGTTGATTTGTTGATTTGTTGATTCGGCGAATTAAATTTTATTTTTCGTACCTCGTATTTCGTACTTCGTACCTCGTATTTTGTTGATTCGTTGATTCGTTGATTTGTTGATTCGAAGTAGGTTAATTAGACATACTACAAAAAAAAACCTCCTTCAGAATCCATTCCATACCCATCATACATCTGCACACTGCCCATGTTAACTGCGAACAATTGTTCCGTCTTCCGTCTTCTGTCTTCGGACTTGGGTCAGTTTCCAATTCCCAATTACAAACTGTTAACCTGCATTGACTTCTAACCACTAAGCATAAAGGACCTAACAAACAGTAACATTCGACCCATTTTGGCGTCTATTAATTAAAAGCACTACTGAAATGAAAACTCTGGACATGAAATACGACAAGCGCAGCCTGCGATACGACCGCAGAGAAGGCCTGAGACTGAGAAGAGAGTATGCCATATGCAGGAATAGCCTGCTTTCTTAGGCACTTGTCAAGCTGTCAAAAAACAAAAGCACCCCCTGCCGGAGGTGCCTTCTACTTATCAAAATGATTCGGGGAAACGTTTTGATGCCTATTTAGCCAGCTGCTGGCTGTTGTAATCACTGACCATTCTCAGAAAAGCTGCCTCGAATTCCTGATTGACGTATTTGCCAAATTTCTTTTCTTCACTGAACTGGTTCCTTAGCCCGTAGTGGTTATTATCGTACTTGTCCCTAACGTCGTAGTTATCGCCTATATAGTTCAAAAGGTTGATATACACCACATTCCTGGGGTTCTTGCTGTCCTTCCGGACCAGCATCTCAAAATTGTTCTGGATCCATTCGTGCAGCACTTTCCTCGCCTCCACATCGGTATGGGCATCCATAGCCAAATCCGCCAATTCCTTTGAAATCTTTCCCGTAGTACGGGCATAAAACTTATAAACCTCTATCGGTCCATCTGCTGTTTTTTCAAGGATCAATCGTTTAGGCATCATTTTTTGCAATTTTCCTGAAGTCATGTCTACATATTTAACCACTTCAAATCGCCGGCCGTCTTCCAGTTCAAATCCGATCAGATCTTTGGGCTGCAACTTCTCGGTCATCTTGCCTTTGATCTTCTTGTTTTTTGCAACGGCCTTCTCAAAGTCCTTTACCGTCACATAGGTCAGGCTGGTCTGAAAACGCTGTGGATAGGACCAATTGATCTGGATATAGGCATCCATGCTTTTTTTCTTGCTCAAATGGATGGTGCCTTTCTGGTAGATGCCCTGAGCCATAAGGTTAAATGCAAGCCCCAGGGTAAGTATAAAAGCTAATATGAATTTATTGTTTATCTGCATGATGTTATGTTTTAAATACGAAATACGAGGTACGAGGTACGCTATTAATAATTAGTCTAACAAAAATCTTTGTACGGATTTGGGGTCCACTTCCAGGAATACTTCACCGGCCACCAAATCGATAGCGTAGTTAGGTTTTCGGTTCTTGCCCAACGGAATGCTGCTGCTGCTTTCACCGCTGTCCTTATCTATCTTAAGCAATTCTATGCCGTTATCCGTCTTGGTAAGAACCATCAGGTAATTCCTGGCTTCAGTGGTGGCTTTAAACCTTCTCTGGGCTGCCTTAAATGCCATGCTGGCAGCTGACCCGGCTGACTGGCTCATTTCGTTGTATGCATCGCCTATATGGGCAAATACCTGGCCTTCCACGGTGTCCAGTCCTTGCTGGGCGGCTGCTTGCTGAAAAGCGCCTGCTGCCATGGAGCTCGCTGCGTAATAATAACCGGCGTAGATACTGTTGGCAAATAACAGCGCCCGTTTCCAACCCGCTTCACGAGGGGAAGGATAATATTTCTGGTATTGAAGAGTGCCATCATATCCGTACAACGCGAAATTCTGATCTGCACTCAGTAGAATGCCCTGTTCACGCAATTCAATTTGCGACGGATATTCTTTTTCCTGGAACCTGATGGGCTGATCCCCATTCATTTCAATATGGCCCGTATCAAGATTGATACTCCTGATAATATCTTCTTTTGTATCAAAGGCATATAGCATATGC
>JBPEXP010000091.1:0-3108 GCA_052031475.1 Flavobacteriaceae bacterium
AATCACCGGATCAACGAATCACCGAATCAACGCATCAACGAATCAACTTTAAGTTCAACAGCCATTGCCTTATTCTCAGACTAAACAACCTCGATAATGTAAAGGAATAGCGGCATGCCCAAGGTGATATTGAATGGAAATGTTATAGCCAGGGCCATAGGCAGGTACAGGCTTGGATTGGCCTTCGGGGCCGCCAGCCTCATAGCCGCCGGTACAGCAATGTATGATGCGCTGGCCGCCAGTATTGCAAACAGGAATCGATTGCCGACGCCTTCGATGAACAAAGAAGTCAATAAGGCAACCAGCACCCCATTTACTATGGGAATTATGATGGAAAACAGGAAAGCAAACCTTCCTTTTTTCAATAGATCGGCAATCTTTTTTCCGCTGGTAATTCCCATGTCTAAAAGAAAGACTGCGAGAAATCCTTTAAAAATATCCGTAGTAAAAGGTTCTATTCCCCTGGCCTGATGCTCATTAGCAAGCAAACCGATCAACAGGCTTCCAAGTATTAACAATACACTACCATTGGTTACAGCATGCTTGCAAATTCCGTTGATCTTTGTCTGCATCTGTTGCTTGGAATAATATGCCATGAGCAATACACCTACAATGATAGAAGGAGCTTCCATGAGTGCCATAACGGCTACCATATGGCCACCGAACTCAATCTGTTCAATTTCGAGAAATGACACGGCAGTAATGAAAGTCACAGCACTCACAGAGCCATAAGCTGCCGCTATGGCTCCTGAATTTTCCACGCTGAATTTCCGGCGCAGAATAAAGAAGGTATAAAGGGGAACTATGATAGCCAGAAAAATCCCGAATAATAGTGCCCATAATATCTGGATGTCCCATGAACTGTGGGATAGTTCTTGCCCGCCTTTGAATCCTATAGCGAACAAAAGGTATAGAGATATAAATTTAGAAGAGCTTTCGGGGATGACCAGATCACTTTTAAGCCGGACCGCCAGGATCCCAAGGAAGAAAAAAAGCAGGGCAGGATTGGTAAGATTGTCGAGGAGCAGTTGATTTTCCATAGGTTAATCGATATCAGGGTGAATTTCTCTCGGCTTTTTATTAATTGTGATCGAACTGTAAATTTCCAGCTGATATCCCTTCTCAAAGGCTTTTTTGACCACTTCAATGACCTGAGTCTTTGCGTGCTTGAGTTCACCGATCCTTTTTTCGGAATGGTTATCAGGATCAGAATCCGGGTGGAGATTCAGAGTTTTCAGGGTGTGGAATTTGATCTTTTCATTGATCATAGAAATAAGTACGTCTGCAGCTCCCGAAGGTTCAAAATCGCCGGTGATGAGTTCAATTTTAAGCTGCTTTTCCACTTTGCTCAGATCTGATTACTTTCAGTTCGATCCTGTGAGGCGTTTTTTCAGATATTTCTCCACTCCGGGATTGACTGGTGTTTTTCTTTAAACTCGACGTTTTTCTCTGAGACATCCTGTGAATCGTGGCCAGGCCTATAATGAGTCCGGCGCTAAGCAATTCTTCTCGGTAGAAATTTGCTTCGGAAAACGACAGCGCCAACGCAATTATTCCTAGGACAAGCCAGATGAACCCAGCTCCGGGATTATTCCGCTGATCTCTGCTATCAGACAACTGTTTCGGTGAAGAAGAATGCCTCATGTTCTGATTCTACGATGAGTTAAGGAGACTTAGCGAATGAGGCTTACTTTCAAATCTCCTTCAATTCTCAGCATGGATCCACCTTTCCTGGCCAGCTTCACAAATTCGTTGAATTTTATCTTTTCCCCTTCCAGCTCCTCAATCCGACTATTGGGAAAAGAGGCATTGGCGTTTACATCTCCTTCCCAGATGGCTAATCGCTGTAGTTTGTGAAAGTTGATTTTTTCATTGACTAGAGCTCGTACGATATCGTTGGCCTCTTCGGGTGTGAATTCCCCATCTACAATACGAATTGTTTGATCAATTTTTACTTCTTTTTTGTTTGCTATTGAATCCATTACTTAAATTTTTAAATGTTTGTTATTACTTGAATCCGCGGCAAAGATCTGTCAAGTAAATCATATATTTTTATTTATATTTATTATGTTATTCATTAATATTATTTATGAATTACACTTTACATCAGCTACAGGTTTTCCTTAAGATCACTGAGCATCAGAGTATTACAAAGGCGGCCGAAGAGCTGTATCTGACTCAACCTGCTGTCTCAATTCAGTTGAAAAATTTTCAGGAACAGTTCGCAATTCCCCTGACAGAAGTGGTTGGCAGGCAGCTTTATATTACCCAATTCGGACTTGAAATAGCGGAGGCTGCCAAAAAGATCCTCAACGAAGTGGATGCAATCAACTACAAATCACTGGCCTTTGGGGGATTGTTGGCGGGGAGATTGAACTTCTCGGTAGTATCCACCGGAAAATATGTCATCCCATATTTCCTGTCGGGATTCATGAAGCGCCACCCCGGAATAGACCTTCGGATGGACGTGACCAACAAAACGATCGTAGTGGAAAGTCTGGCTAGGAATGAACCTGATTTTGCCCTGGTATCGGTCTTACCCGAACGTATGGACTTTGAGGTAGTGCCATTGATGCTGAACAAATTATATTTTGTGGCCAGTTCGCGCCTCCACTTAAAACAGGGGATGAGCAAAAAGAAATTATTGAGTGAGCTTCCTCTAATTTTCCGGGAACAGGGTTCTGCTACCAGGAATGCCATGGAAGCTTTTATTGCGAGGAACAATTACCCGGTTAAAAAGAGAATACAACTTACTTCTAATGAGGCTGTCAAGCAGGCTGTAGTTGCCGGTCTCGGATGTTCCATAATGCCTTTGATCGGCATCAAGAATGAATTGATGAATGGAAATTTACAGATCATTCCCGTCCGCGGATTACCTATCCAGACGCAATGGAATCTTATTTGGCTGAAGTCTAAAAAACTTTCCCCCTCTGCCCGGGCCTTTCTTTCCTATCTTGACGATGAAAAAGAGTATATCATAAAGGATCAATTCACCTGGATAGACGAATACTGATCAACTTGAGGGGTTCTATGCGCTGCTATATCTTGGCGGTTTGTGCTCTTAAGCGCTCTGCCTGATCGGGGTTCATATAAATAATCGGAACACAA
>JBPEXP010000092.1:0-4466 GCA_052031475.1 Flavobacteriaceae bacterium
CCCAGATTTTTCCGAAGGTCGATCTTTCCGTCAGTGCCAAAGGACTTCAGCAGTGTTCCATTGAATGCATCCACGGCAAAGAGATGGTATCCGGAAGTGTACAATATGCGGCTTCTTTCTCCACGGGAAGATGGCCAGTACATTAAACCCCGACTCAGCCCCAGGCCAGTTTCATCTGCAGTTTCAGGCGTAAAGGTCCAGAGCTCTTCACCGCTAGCAGCATGAACGGCAAACAGACTATTAGCTGCATTCACACCGTAAAGCACCTTATCAACAATGAGCGGATTGGTCTGTATCTGGGAGTTGCGATCTGCAGATGTGCCGCCACTTTTATAGTTCCATTTGAGTTTTAGGCGGTGAACATTATTAGTGTCTATTTGTGCAAGCGTAGAAAAATGAGATCTGCCCGGATCACCGAGATAGTAATTCCAATGTCTGTAAACGGAATCTTGTTGCACATTTTGATATAAATCCTCTAATTCAGGTGCCTGTTCTGCGCATGACAGCAGGGCAAAGGCCACCAGGTAAGCAGCCCTGAGGTGAATACCGTATAACCGGAATTGGATTTGAACGCTGCATTTTATCATACCGTAATAATCAACGTCTTTTGATCAGAAAGGCCCAGGATTCATCATGGGGTGCAGCGAGTACGCCTGGTAATTGAATTATTTTGTCTTCCATCCAGAACGACTTACTGATCCTAAGTCCCCGAACGCTGTATTCGCCTATTGCCACATCCAGTTTTACCACACCGCCGGATGGAAAGTAAACCAGGAAGTTGCCATTGTTGTCCTGCATACAGTAGGCTTCATTTTTGTCGCGGTCCTTTAGCATTTCATTAGCAGGTACAAAAGAGAAAAAATCCACACTCCCGGTCAGCATTCGCATGCTTCTGATATTCTTTTTGGCCAGATCACTAAGTCCGATTCCTGCAGAAGGCCTGTGAAAACGAACGGAGGCATGACCCGCAAAAATATTTCTCCAGAATCGCTCCTGTCCTTCACGGACCGTACCTGACCAAAGCTGACTGATATCAGCCCCGTAAATCTTAACGTTATTGATAGGCCTAATTTTTCCTGATCCGGCAATGAATTCCCTTACCCAGAGACCGGTATCATAATGAACTTGCCCGTCCTGGGCATTGTGATTGCTGATATCTACAAAATCATAACTAAGTGTATCGCTGATGCTGTAGGAATAATTGGAGAATTCGTGTAACTCCGGGTTGGTGTGTTCTGCGTACCAACCTCCCAGGTCCGGGTGCTGATACTTTGCGCCTTCAATAGCCCCATTGGTGGGATCCCAGCTATCCCACATTTCAGTGATGTAAATCTTTTTGCCAAATTCAGAGGCTTTATCCCTCAAATAGTCGGACCAGAATCTACCCCATTCGTAATGGGCATTAGTCTCATTATCTACACAGTAAAGCACATTGTTGTAATTGAGGCTGATACTCATCAGCTGATCGACGAAGGCTTTTTGATAAGGAAGCAGCACCTGATTGTTATCTAGTTCGGGAATGCTGTTGAAAAACGGATTCACCCGGGTTTGGGCAGGATAGGCGATGCTATCAGGTAAGTGGCTATTATCCGCATTATAGTTTACATTCAATTTGGGATTGAACGGATTATTTGCCCATCTGTTTTCACCCCAGTAGAAATCATAGGTGGCCCAGATCTCTATTTGAACAATGATGCTGCGCTCCTTGCACAATTCAAGCAATTTTTGCAGTTTTTCCCAGTAGGCAGGATTGGGTCTACCCAGATCGTAGAGACCCTCTTCATTTTTGCTATACGGTTTTAGATTGTCTGCATCCCTGCTGCTCATGGTGCATCGTATATAGTTGCCACCAGCTGCCTGGATTTCATCGAGGTGGGCCTCCAGCCCATCAATCTGAAAAAGGTTGTCGTCTACACTGCCACCCAGCAAAAGGGTAGGCTGACCCTGGTAGCTCCAATAGAAGGGATTTTCCTCAAATATTTCAATGCCCCGGGAAGGGTCAAGGGTATCATTACTGGTGTCACCACAGTTGTAAAACAAGAAAAAAATGCCAAGGAGACAAGTTTTGATGATATGATTATTCATCGTGAGCAGGGGAGTCATTTTATTCAGAAGCAGGCTCATGAAGCTAAAAGCTAATTAGGATCGGTAAGATAAGAAATTAGGCTCAGCGAGCTAAGGAGAAAGCCGAGTGTTAATCTGTTAAATCGTGCTTTCTTAAAAACCGCACCATCTCGATGCGAACTTCAGGGGCAATCCTGTAAAATCGCCAATAACTTACTCCGTCATCCAGATTAATAGATTTCGCCTCCTTTTCCATTCCGTGTTCAGAATCATGCGCAATTACTGTGGTCAATAGATCTTCCTTATCCTTAAAATAGTTATTTAGTCGTGCTATGTTTTCTGCGGCCGGAACAATCCAGTCTTTCTCCCCGTATATTGCCAGCAACGGTTTATTAAAAGAAGCCAAAACATCTCCGGGATCAAAGGAGTGCCGCCTAACCCACAGATTTGAAATTTCATCCGGATTCTCCGGAATATCAGTTGGCTCCAATAATTTGCGCCAGTCCTCCCTTTCTGATTTCTCAAGGAGATCAGACATCTGTTTAAATGATCTATTTCCGGCCTTTGAGTTGAACATCAATTGGGTGTAATCTAAAAGATTCTGCCGGGCAGCAGGTTTTAGATCGTAAAATGAAGCACCGTATCGCATGGATTGCATCTGTTGTTCATATACCGATGTGGCGGGCCCGACAATGCTGATCATAAAATCAAAATCAATTTGCCCGGCTGCCTTAGTCATGGTCCACCCACCGGCACTGATCCCCAATACCCCAATTTTATCGAACTCAAAGGAGGACGTATTTAGATATTTGAATACAGCATTAAGATCTGAGGCGAGTTCGTCTATAGATGCCAAAGAGCAGTTGCCTGTAGAATTCCCTGTGCCGCGTTTTTGATAGGCAAGAACTGCTATGCCGTACTTTCTGAGGAATTGTGCATAAAGGTTGTAGGCCGTCTCATCCGGATTACAACCTCTGCCGCCTACCAGGATGAGAGCTGTTTTTTTGTGGTTGATCTTCGGCAGGTGGAGATGGCCGCTTAGCACTACCTCACCGTTGGTGATGTTCAGTGGTATCAGGTCAAAGTCTTCTAAAGCCGGATCAGGTACTTTCTTCAAATGCAGAAAAGTGTTAGGCTGATCTGTTTTTATTTCACCTGTCATTTCCAGGTTGTCCTTATCGAGTGTCAAGATCGCCTTGCCGATCCCGGTATTAAAGATCACCTCGTTGCCATTTAATGAGACCGGTATAACAAATTCTCCATAGGTTGGGTACCACTCTTCCATGATTTGCAGGGAGTGCAATTTTTTGTCTTCCTCGTAAAACTGAATATCAAATTTCTGATAAGAATTTTGACGGATAAAAGCACCGGTCCAATGGCCGATCAACACTGTTTGCAGCGAATCGGATTCCTGAGCATCTACTGGTATTAGTGCCGGGGAGAATAAGATGACAAAGAATAATAAAATGAATGAACTTTTTCCCATCGATCTTTATTCAAATACGCTTAGACGCTCATCGGGACCTCCATCAAAAGGATGCTGCTATTGGTTTGAGCAATAATCTCAATTTCGTCTGCATCACGGATACCCATCCCATCCCTTTTCCTAAGGATTTCACCGGCAATCTGAAACTCGCCTTCCAAAACAAAAGCATAGAGGCCATTGCTTTTGTTCTTCAAGGTATAGGTGGCTTGATTCCCGGTATCAAACTCTCCCATGTAAAACCAGGCGTCTTGATGGATCCAGACTCCCTGGTCTTCCGGGCTGGGCGAGAGAACCTGGTACAGGGTATTTTTAAGCGCCAGGTCTCGTAAGGAGATCTGGTCATAACGCGGTTCTACGTTTTTCTCCCTCGGGAATATCCATATCTGGAGGAATTTAACCTCTTTATCCTGGTTTTTGTTGTATTCGCTGTGGGAGACCCCGGTTCCTGCACTCATAACCTGAATGTCGCCTTCACGGATCACCGTAACATTTCCCATACTATCCTTGTGTTCCAGATCACCTTCAAGGGGTATAGAGATGATCTCCATATTGTCATGCCTGTGCGTAGCGAATCCCCTCCCGGGCGCCACCTGGTCATCATTCAGAACCCTTAGCACACCAAATCGCATACGTTCCGGATTGTAATAACCGGCAAAACTGAAACTGTGATAAGAATCCAGCCACCCGTGATTGGCATGGCCGCGCGTATTTGCTTTGTGAATGATCTTCTCCATTTGCATTAAGTGATTAAAAAGGGTAGGGGTTTTAAAATTTTTAATTCAGGTCCAATATTTTAGATTCATCAAAGTCCTCTTTGCCAATAGGTCTCCCGTTGAAGCTATTGCTATCCCAGTCCTGGGCAATTCTCCACGTTCCATCGATATTTTTCAGGACTACGTGAAAACGGCCATAGCTC
>JBPEXP010000093.1:0-14960 GCA_052031475.1 Flavobacteriaceae bacterium
AGATGCATTCTAAAACCGGGCCCTGCGTTTACTTCCAGAACTGCGCCACCTGTTTCAGAAAGGGGTTGAGTGATATCGGTTGTCATCACATCAATACCACATATATCCAGGTCAATGATCTTTGAAATGCGCTCGGCCATGTCTACGTTAGCCGGATGCACAATATCAGTAACATCTTCTGCAGTTCCCCCTGTACTGAGATTGGCAGTGTCTTTTAGGATAAGTCGCTCGCCCTCTGGCAAAACGGAATCCAGTTGGTAACCGGCATCCTCTATGATATTCTTAGTGAGATCGTTAATGACGATAGCAGTCAGGACTTTTTCATGACCATATCCGCGCCTGGGATCACTGTTCACTTTGTCAACCAGTTGTTTAATGGTCAATTTTCCGTCTCCTATAACATGAGCTGGTGTGCGTCTGGCCGCCGCCACAAATTTATGATTAATGACCAGCAGCCTGTAGTCTGCCCCGGTTATGTATTTTTCTATAATGACCCTTCTTGAAACTTCACTGGCCACCTTAAAGGCCTCAAGGGCTTCTTCATAACTTCTAATATTCACAGTTATTCCACGTCCGTGGTTACCACCAATAGGTTTAACCACCAACGGGAATCCGACATATTTGCAGGCCTCTTCCAGACTGCTTTCCCGGCTTATAATGTCTCCTCTGGGCACTTCCACTTCAGCCTGTTCCAACAAATATTTAGTGTCTTCTTTGTCGCACGCAAGTTCTACACCAATGCTGCTGGTTTCGCTGGTTACAGTAGCTTGTATCCTTTTCTGGTTGGCGCCATAGCCCAATTGGCAAAGAGAATATTTATTGAGCCGGATCCACGGAATACCCCTGCTTTCGGCTTCTTCTACAATAGAACCCGTACTTGGGCCCAATCTTTCAGCTTCCCTCAATTCACGCATGGTTTGGATATCGTCGGCCATATCGTATTCTTCTCCGGCAATCAATGCCTCACAAATACGCACAGCGGCTTTGGCCGCATAACGGCCCACGCTCTCTTCTATATAAGAAAAAACCACATTGTACACCCCTTTTTCACCATAGCCCCTGGTCCTTCCAAAGCCCGTGTCCATACCGGCTAGGGTCTGAATTTCCAAAGCAATGTGTTCAATGATATGGCCCATCCAGGTGCCTTCATCCACCCGCATAAAGAAACCGCCTTCACAGCCTTTAGAACATCGATGTTCAATCATTCCAGGGAACATCTTACGAAGACGTTCAGCAAATCCGGGGATCTCATTGGAAGGCTTTTCTTCCATATCCTCTAAATCAAGGACCATTACGATAAGTTTGTGTCTTCTTATAGACCAGTAATTTGGCCCCCTCATGGCGTTGATTTCTCTAATTTTCATCTCAGTGGCTTTTTAGGTAAGTATTTCCTCGAATTTGCTTCTCGTCCAGTGAAGTAACACCAGATAGTTTTAATATATCAGGACATTGTATATGGGTCCTTTCCTTGGCTGATAAAGCAGCTGAATTTCATAAATATATGATAAATTTTATAACAATAGCCGTATTTTTGCAGCTTATAAAACCAGTAAATGACGGCAAACGGAACGCTTATTCCCATAGGTGGCAATGAAGATAAAGGTACTGATACAAGCGAACAGTATCAGCTTGAGTTTATCCAGGAAAGTATCCTGGCCCGCGTGGTCCGCGAAAGCGGTGGAACGGACGCCAAAATTGTCGTTATACCGACTGCCTCCAGCATTCCCGTAGAGGTTTCTAGGAATTACAGGGAAGCTTTCGGCAAGCTGGGATGTGAAGATATTTACATCATGGATATCAGGGACCGGGCCCACTCTGAAAGTGACGAGTACTTAAAAATTATGGCAGCGGCCCAATGCGTTATGTTTTCAGGGGGTAACCAGAGTAAGATCACCAAAAGAATACGCGGCACCAGGCTTCATGAGATCATGCTAAAACGCTATCAACATGATCATCTTGTTATAGCAGGAACCAGTGCTGGTGCTATGTGCATGGCTGAGGAAATGATTGCCGGTGGCAGTAGCAAGGAAGCTTTTGTGAAAGGAGCTGTTAAGATGGACAAAGGACTTGGCTTTGTCAGTAACCTTACCATCGACTCCCATTTTATCCGAAGGGGTCGTTTCGGACGACTGGCAGAAGCTGTAGCCAAGCACCCTAAATTATTTGGCGTCGGACTGGCCGAGGATACAGGTCTTGTGATCAAACAGGGAAAAATATTCGAGGTGATCGGATCGGGCATGGTCATATTATTCGACCCTAAAAAACTGAAACACAATAATGAGGCTGTTCTTCAACCCGGTACGCCCATGTCTTTAGTGAACTTAAAGACCCACGTGCTCGCTAATGGTGATCGTTTTGACATCAAAAGGGGAAAAGTGCGGGTCCTGCCCTTAAATGCCCCCTTCCTTACTTCCTAATCTCCGTAAATAGCTGTAAAGGTATTGCCGAGGCTGTCTATCGATGCCCGGTACATTCCTTCTGTATTGAAGGGCATAACAATGCGGCCTTCCTGGTCTACGGCTATAAGTCCGCCATCACCCCCAATTTTTTTCAATCTCTGATGGATCAGTAATTCGGCTGCTTCCTTGAGATTTAATTGCTTGTATTCCATCAAGGCACTCAGATCATAGGCTGTTACACCCCTTATAAAGTATTCGCCGCTACCTGTACACGATACTGCACATGTTTTGTTGTTAGCATAATTGCCGGCTCCTATAAGAGGGCTGTCGCCAACACGACCAAAACGTTTATTGGTCATACCACCAGTTGAAGTCGCAGCTGCCACATTGCCATCCTTATCGCAGGCAACAGCGCCTACCGTACCGAATTTTTTATCATCAAATTCAGAATGATCCAATTGAAATTTATCCGTGTCCTTAATCTGCTGCCATTGTTCATAACGCAGGGCGTCATAAAAATATTCGTCGTTTTCCAGGGTATAACCTAGATTTTTTGCAAAACGCATGGCACCTTCGCCAGCCAGAAAAACATGTTCACTTTTTTCCAAGACATCTCTTGAGAGGCGAATGGGATTCTTAATTCCCTCAACCAAGGCAATAGCCCCGGCTTTCAGTGTTCTGCCATCCATGATAGATGCATCCATTTCATGTTTTCCCTCGGCCGTGAAAACACTTCCTTTACCTGCGTTGAATAATGGGGAGTCTTCTAAAGAAACTACGGCTGCCTCCACCGCGTCAAGAGCAGATTTGCCGTTCTTCAGCAGCTTGAATCCTGTTTCCAAGGCTTCCTCTAAAGCCGTTATGTACAACTTTTCCTTTTCCGGGGTCATCATACCCTTTAACAGGGTGCCGGCCCCGCCATGAACGGCCAGAGCTAATTTCTTAGTGGTGCCCGACATATCAGACCTTGATTTGCTTTTTTCTTTTTTCCAGGATGGCATCGATGATAATTGGCGCGTGGACACGGGAATTTTCGATAAACCACTTGTGCGTCTCCATACCTCCGCAGATAACGCCTGCCAGGTACAATCCACTGACGTTGGTTTCCATGGTATCCTCATTATAAGAGGGCATCCTTTTTTCGTCATCAGATAATTCTATGCCAAGGCTTTCCAGGAAGTCAAAATTGGGCATATAGCCGGTTAGAGCCAGGACGAAGTTGTTTTCTAATCTTACGATACCTTCAGGGGTATCTACTACTATTTCATCTTCCAGGATCTCTTTGACATTGGAGTTAAAGTATGCTGCAATACTACCCTCGTTGATCCGGTTCAGAATATCGGGCCTTACCCAATACTTGACGCGCTGGCCTATTTCCGGTTCGCGCACAATCATGGTTACTTCCGCTCCTTTACGCCAGCATTCCAGGGCGGCATCCACAGCCGAATTACTGGCCCCTATTACTGCAAGTTTCTGACTGGCGTAGTAATGCGGGTCCTTATAGTAATGCGACACTTTTGGGAGATCTTCACCGGGAATGTTTAACAGGTTGGGCAGATCGTAAAATCCGGTGGCCACAATGATATTGAAAGCTTCGTAACGGTTCTTATTTGTTTGGACCTGGAATAGATCATTGACCTTGCTAATAGATTCTACCTTCTCAAAGAGTTGGATCTGAAGCTTGTTGGATGTAACGATCCTGCGATAGTATTCCAGTGCTTCATTCCGTTTGGGTTTTGCTTCTTTGCTGATAAACGGGATCTCATCGATCTCTAATCTTTCCGAAGACGAAAAAAACTGCATATTGATCGGGTAGTTAAATAGGGAATTCACGATGGTTCCCTTTTCAATGATCACATAGTTGAGGCCTTTCTTTTTGGCTTCCAAACCACAGGCAATCCCTATGGGCCCTCCACCTACTATGATTATGTCCAATGTTTTCATCACGGCTTAAAAGCTGTAAAAATACAACAGAAATTGCATTCGGGGAAAAGGGAGGCGGTCTAAGGATAACTATCGATACTAAGAACTTTTAGGGGAATGTAACATGATTTTTGTCATTCTTTTTGTTTGTTAAGAAGCTGATCTTTAGTTCGTAATAATCATAAACCGAATATTATGAACGTGCAAATAGAAGTACCCGTCTCCACGATAATGACCAAGGACCTGATCACCGTTCGGGCTAAGGATGGCCTGGAAAAAGCAGAAGACCTGATGACCAAGCACAAGATCAGGCATATCCCTGTAGTGGAGGGCAAAAAGATCATCGGAATGCTCAGTCTCAATGATATTCTCAGGATCAGCTTTGCCGATGGAGCTTTCAGGGAGGAAGAGGACATCTCTTCCTCGATCTATGAGATGTTTAGCATTGCCAATCTGATGAGAACCAAGTTGGAAACAGTTCGCTCCAATCAGACCATCAGGGAAGTAGCAGAAAAGTTTGTTCAGAGTGAATATCACTCATTGCCGGTGGTTGATGAGGATGAGTTAGTTGGTGTGATCACGACGACTGATCTGATCAAATATCTGCTGAGGGACCACTAAACCAGATTGATCGCTGCCAGTTCTGCTATCGTTTGTTTGGGATTGTCGGACCTGAAAACAAAACTGCCCGCCACCAATACATCAGCGCCCGTCTCTACCAGTTTGGCTGCATTAGCTGAATTTACACCGCCGTCGATCTCAATAAGAGCCTGAGACCCTTTCTCAGCGATTAGCTTTTTCAGCTCAGCAACTTTAGCATAGGTATTTTGTATAAAGGACTGGCCTCCATAGCCCGGGTTTACACTCATCACACATACCAGTTCTATATCTGCTATTATTTCGCTAAGAACATTAACCGGGGTATGTGGGTTGATAGCCACGCCGGCTTGCATGCCTTCGTTCTTGATGGCTTGGATAGTCCGGTGAAGGTGGGTGCAGGCCTCAAAGTGTACGGTAAGGATTTGAGCTCCAAGCCGGGCAAAAGTCTGGATGTATCGGTCCGGGTCCACGATCATTAAATGGACGTCCAGGGGTTTGGTGGCATGATTGGATATCACTTCCAGAACGGGCATTCCAAAGGAAATATTGGGCACAAAGACGCCATCCATGATGTCTATATGGTGCCAATCGGCTTCACTTTGATTGACCATTTCAACATCGCGTTGCAGATTTCCAAAGTCTGCGGCCAGTAGGGAAGGAGCAATTTTAACCTGCTTCATCATAGGAGTTCTGCTGTTTGAAACAAAATTAATCATTTGATATGATTTGAAGTGCAATCAATGATCCGCTTGTGAATTTACAGCAGCCTTATTCGCTATATTTGGGAATGAACCAATTATAAACCACCATTATGAAGCGAAGGGAATTTATCAACGGAACAGCAGCCCTGGGGATCAGTACAGCAATAGTTGGTTGTTCCGGAGAGAGACAGTCTACAACTGCAAATGAAACTGCAGCAACCAGCACAAGACCAAACCCCATCGGCGTATCTACTTACTCTTTTTGGCAGTTCAACGGGCCCAGGGAGAACATGCCCATTGAAACCTGTATCGATAAGGCGGCAGCCATGGGTTTTGACGGGATAGAATTCCTTCTGGTTCAGATGGCTTCCGAAGAAAACTCCTATCTGCAGAATCTAAAGAAAAGGGCATTTCATGCAGGACTTGATATTATGGGCTTTTCTACCCATCAGGGTTTTGTTAGTCCATCCGAGGAAGTGCGGAAAGAAAATATAGATCTGACCATACATCAGATCGAGCTCGCTTATCAATTGGGCATACCTACCATGCGTATTAACACCGGCAGGTGGGGTACTTCTGAGGATTTTGATGCATTGATGGCCAATAAAGGCATCGAGCCAGCCCTGGAGGGCTATACTGATGAGGACGGCTTCGGATGGGTCATCGATGCTATTGAACAATGCCTTCCTGTAGCCGAAAAATGCGGAGTGGTTCTCGGTCTCGAAAATCACTGGGGATTGGGACGTACTGCCGAGGGCGTAAAGCGTATAGTTGATGCCATTGATAATCCCTGGTTAAGAGTTACTCTCGATACCGGTAATTTCCTCGAGAACCGGGATGAGCAATTGGCTATGCTGGCCCCTTATGCCTCTCTGATACAAGCTAAAACCTATTACGGTGGCGGGAAATGGTATACGCTTGAAATAGATTATCCCCGTATTGGGCAGATGATGAGGGAATTAAACTACAAGGGCTATATTTCTTTGGAATTTGAGGGTAATGAGAACCCGGATTCAGCAGTTCCCAAGAGCCTGGAGTTGCTTAGAAATTCCTTCTACTACGAATTGTAAGCAATTGATCAACTGTTCTTTAAGCTCTATAAATGAAAAAACTCCGGTAATCAGCCGGAGTTTATTCATCAATCAAAAAACGAACAGTCATGATTAACTGTTGCTAAGGTACTACAAGGTACAATTTTTATACCAAAATTCCAATTTAAGGTATAATTAACATCCTTGTTTTAGCCGGGATTTATCCCAGATAAGTTTTCAATATCTTGCTTCGCGAAGTGTGCTTGAGCCTGCGTATGGCCTTTTCCTTAATTTGTCGCACACGCTCCCTGGTCAGATCAAAAGTTTCACCAATTTCTTCAAGGGTCATCGAATGCTGTCCCGCCAGCCCGAAGTACAACCTGATCACATCTGCCTCACGGGGAGTAAGAGTTTCCAGGGCACGTTCTATCTCTGTTCTCAGAGATTCGTGCAACAGTTCTTTATCGGGATTAGGCGACTCGCCACTGCGGAGTACATCATAAAGGTTAGAATCCTCACCATCAATCAAAGGCGCATCCATACTTACGTGTCGACCTGAGTTTTTAAGCGACTGCTTAACATCCTCAACCGTCATATCCAATTCCTTCGCGATCTCCTCTGCGGAGGGCACTCTTTCATGTGCCTGCTCCAGGAAGGCATAGGTCTTGTTGATCTTGTTTATGGAACCGATCTTATTCAGAGGCAGGCGCACAATACGCGACTGCTCCGCCAGGGCCTGAAGGATCGATTGACGGATCCACCAAACCGCGTACGAAATAAATTTAAAACCTCTCGTCTCGTCAAAACGCTGTGCGGCTTTAATAAGGCCCAGGTTGCCTTCATTGATCAAGTCGGGCAATGTAAGACCTTGGTTTTGATATTGTTTTGCTACAGATACCACAAAACGCAAATTGGCTTTGGTAAGCTTTTCCAAAGCGGCCTGATCGCCGGCTTTGATACGCTGGGCCAATTCCACCTCCTCATCAGCGGTGATAAGATCTACCTTGCCAATTTCCTGCAAGTACTTATCCAGGGAGGCCGTTTCCCGGTTGGTAACCTGTTTTGTAATCTTTAATTGTCTCATCTATAATCTCCTTTCTTATATAAGTCCATGGTACTGGACTGCATATACTTATACGTAAAAATTGACCAAATGTTACAAAGAGGTTATTAAAATTTGATTTTTTAGTTAAAAAACATAAAAAAACCCCTGAAATCAGGGGTTTTGAGCATTTTATTTCTGCGTTAACCTAGTCGCGACGCTGTTTGTGCCTGCGAGGTGGTTTTCCGCCACCGTCCCTCCTGGGAGGTCTTTCCCTGTACCCTTCAGGTTTGGGCAGCAGGGCCTTCCTGGAGACCTTCTCCTTACGGGTCCTTGGGTCGATACCGATGTACTTGACATCCAGAACGTCGCCCAGGTTCATCACATCGGTGACTTTATTAGTCCTTTCCCAGGCCATTTCAGAAACGTGCAGCAACACCTCGTTACCGGGTGCTTCTACGTATTCTACTACGGCTCCAAAGTCCAGGACCTTGATGACCTTAACTTCGTATACACTGCCCTCTTCAGGCTTGAAGGTAAGGCTGTCTATTTTCTTAAGCACCATATCTATGCCTTCCTGGTCTGTACCAAGTATTTCTACAAGGCCTTCCTCAGTTACAGGATCTTCATTGATAACAATAGTAGTCTTTGTTTCTTTCTGAAGTTCCTGGATCACTTTTCCGCCTGGTCCGATCAAAGCACCAATATACTCGCCCGGAATGGTGGTGAATACCATTTTCGGAGCATGCGGTTTCACGTCCGGATTAGGCTGAGCGATAGTATCGGTCAGTTTTTCCAGAATGTGCAATCTGCCGTCACGGGCCTGCTTTAATGCCTTCACAAGGATTTCATAGGACAGTCCTTTTACTTTGATATCCATCTGGCAGGCGGTGATCCCGTCTGCAGTTCCGGTAACTTTAAAATCCATATCGCCCAGGTGATCCTCGTCGCCCAGTATATCGGACAGGATAGCGTACTTACCTGATTCTGCCTCACTGATGAGTCCCATGGCAATACCCGAAACCGGTTTGTGCAATTGAACGCCGGCATCCATAAGTGCCATGGTACCGGAACAAACGGTAGCCATAGAAGAGGATCCGTTACTCTCCAATACTTCTGAAACCACACGGACCGTATATGGGCAATCGTCCGGGATCATCCTTTTTAATGCCCTTTGGGCCAGGTTTCCGTGTCCGATCTCACGCCTTGAGGTACCTCGGATTGGCCGGGCCTCACCGGTGGAGAAAGGAGGGAAGTTATAATGCAGATAAAACGTTTCTTCACCTTCAAAAGATGGCATATCTATCATATTGGCCTCCCTGGATGTTCCCAGTGTTACCGTAGCCAGGGCCTGGGTCTCACCTCTTGTAAAGATGGCCGATCCGTGGGTAGAAGGGAGATAATCCACTTCGCACCAGATAGGCCTGATCTCATCGGTCTTTCGTCCGTCAAGCCTCAGACCTTTATCAAGAGTCAGATCCCTTACGGCCTTCTTTTCAGCCTTGTAGTAGTATTTGGTTACCAGCTCTCCAATTTCTTCTAATTCTTCTTCGGAATAACCGGCCAGGATTTCGTCTTTCAATTCTGAGAAAGCAGCAGAACGCTCCTGTTTGGACGATCCTGCCTTTGCAATGGAGTAAACTTTATCATAGGCGAGATCAGTGATCTTCTTTTCCAGATCTTCATCCTCAGGCTCTCCTTCGTATTCTCTTACTTCTTTTCTACCAACTGCTTCGGCCAGTCTTACCTGGGCGGCGCATTGAACTTTAATAGCTTCATGGGCAAATTTGATGGCTTCCACCATATCCTCTTCAGAGATCTCTCCCATCTCACCTTCCACCATCATGACAGAATCTTCGGATGCACCGATGACCATATCGATGTCTGATTGTTGCAATTGTGCCCTGGTTGGGTTAATGATGAATTTACCATCTACCCGTCCCACGCGTACTTCAGAGATAGCACACTCAAAAGGAAAGTCGGACAACTGGATAGCAGCAGAGGCTGCAAGTCCGGCCATCGCATCGGGCATAACGTCTTCATCATGAGACATCAATTGGATCATCACCTGTGTCTCGCAGTGATAGTCTTTCGGGAAGAGTGGCCTAAGGACGCGGTCTACGAGTCTCATAGTAAGTATTTCCCCGTCGCTGGGGCGGGCTTCCCTTTTGAAGAAACCACCCGGGTAGCGACCCGAAGCGGCAAATTTCTCCCTGTAATCCACTGTCAGGGGTAAAAAGTCAACATCGCTTGCCTTATAGTTGGAAACCACCGTACAAAGCAGCATGCATTTGCCCGATTTCACCACTACGGATCCATGGGCTTGTTTGGCCAATTTTCCGGTTTCGATAGAGATCTCCCTACCATCACCAAGATCAATGACCTCTTTAAATGTCTTTGGAATCATAAAATTGAATTAAGAACCGCAATTTGCGCGGAACTAGTTAAACAATGGTCTGCCGTATTAATCACGGCCTGTGTTGTTGTGTTGAAGGTTGTGGACCAATGAAAAACTGTGTGTAAGCTTTTTGTGCCGATCTATGCAGACCGATCAAATTACAAAAAGGGGAAGTGTGCTTCCCCTTTTGTATTATTTTCTGATGTTCAGTTCTTTGATAAGTTCTCGATACTTTTCGATGTCTTTTCGCTTTAAGTAATCGAGCAGACTTCTACGCTTACCAACCAATCGAACCAGAGCTCTTTCTGTGTTAAAATCCTTTGGGTTTTGTTTCAGATGCTGAGTCAGGTGATTGATCCGGTGGGTAAATAGTGCGATCTGTCCTTCCGTAGAACCGGTGTTCTTTTCAGAGCCGCCATGTTTCTTAAAGATGTCGGCCTTTACTTCACTAGTTAAATACATGCCAATATTAGTGTTAATGATTTTTATGTATCCGATTGATTTTCAATCAGGCCGCAAAGATAGAAATAATTTTAGAATCCAACTCGTAATTTTTTTTGCGCCGTTAATTAAACCATTTTGATTGACCGTAGTCCTAGAGCTATAATGTTAAAAAATTGTTATTATGAAAAGTCTCAAAAAAATGAACTTCGCAGGATGGATGCTCTTGGCAACTTTATTGTTTATTTCCTGCGACAAAGATGGAAGCACAGATCCGGTAAGTGATGATCTGGCACAGGAGGAAACTTTTGAAACCTCTGACCTTCAAGCCAGTGACGAATCGGAACTGATTTCCGAAGAGATTATGAACATCGGGGAGGATGTTTATGCCTCAGACGAGATCGCAAGTACTTCCAAGGGTGATTACCGTTCGGATTTTCTGCCGGATTGTGTAACCATAACTACCGTGGTTACCAGTACTACAAAGGAAAAGACGATCGACTTTGGCGATGGTTGTGAGCTTCCTAACGGGAATGTGCTCAGCGGTATCATTTACCTGAGTTATGAAAAAGACATGGAACTGGCTCAGAAAACCCTGAGTTTATCCCTGGAAAACTTCACATTTAACGATGTTGCTGTAGAAGGCGGTGCCTCCATTCTCAGGATGAGGTCTAACGAAAATGGCAATCCACAGTCGGATGCGAATGCAGATTTCAGCGCAGAGTGGCCAAATGGCAGTACTGCCAGCTTTACAGGCAACCGCACCAGGGAGTGGATTGAAGGCTATGGAAGTGGCTTCTGGGGAGACAATGTTTTCCTTATTACGGGTAAGGGAACCTGGACGGGCCCTTTGGGCAATGTTTTTGTCAAAGAGATCATCGAACCTCTGAGGAGGGAACTGGCCTGCCGATTTATCGTCAGTGGAGTGCTGGAGATCAGCAGAAACGACGAAACAGCCAGTCTCGATTTCGGCGACGGTCAATGTGATGCTGTAGGAGTGATCACTTATCCCAACGGCGAATCCGAGGAGATTTTCCTGCGAAGGTTCTTTAACTAAAAAATGCTGTGAATGAAAAAGGCCCGAACCGGGCCTTTTTTTATTCTCTTATGGGTTGATTCTGGATCAGGTCCAGATATAAGTTGATCTTGTTCTTGAGGTCTCTCCGGTGAGCAATAAAATCGAGGAAACCGTGTTCCTGAACAAACTCGGCTGTCTGGAATCCCGGAGGAAGATCTTTCCCGGTTGCTTCTTTTACCACTCTGGGGCCGGCAAAACCGATTAGTGCCCCGGGTTCTGCAATATTAATGTCTCCCAACATGGCATAAGAGGCTGTGGTACCACCGGTAGTAGGATCAGTACACAATGAAATGTACGGAATACCTGCCTCGGCTAACTGGGCGAGCTTGGCCGATGTTTTAGCCAGCTGCATTAATGAAAGCGCAGCCTCCATCATACGGGCACCACCAGACTTGGAGATCATTAAAAACGGGATCTTCTTCTTTATGGAGTAATCAATGGCCCTGGCGATCTTTTCACCCACCACACTCCCCATGGAGCCTCCTATAAAACTAAAATCCATACAGGCGATAACCAGGTCCTTACCCTTAGATTTGCCAACGGCAGATCGCACCGCATCGTTCAGTCCGGTTTTCTTTTTAGCTGCAGCCAACCGGTCTGAATATTTCTTGGTATCCACAAATTTTAAGGGATCCTTAGAGGTGAGTTTAGGGTCCAGCTCTGTGAATTTATTATCGTCAAAAAGTATCTCAAAATACTCCTTGCTGCCAATTCTGACATGGTAATCGTCTTCCGGACTTACATAGAAGTTTTTAGCGAGTTCTTCTGATTCAACGATCTTTCCCGTGGGCGATTTATACCAAAGCCCCTTCGGGGTGTCCTTTTTTTCTTCAGTGGCCGTTTGAATGCCCTTTTCCTTTCTTTTAAACCAAGCCGTCATATGCTAGCGAATTGAAGTTTAAAGGTACTAAAGTGTGTTTACATTGTTCAGGTCTTCAAAAGCCTGCTTGAGTCTGGCAACAAAAGTCTTCTCTCCCTCGCGGAGCCAGACCCTGGGATCGTATTTCTTTTTGTTGGGCTGGTCATCTCCTTCCGGGTTGCCTATTTGCGACTGAAGATAGGCAGTCTGACTGCTCATATAATCCCTGACGCCGGTCATAAAAGCGTATTGCAGATCTGTATCTATATTCATCTTGATGACCCCGTAGCCGATGGCTTCTCGAATCTCTTCCAGTGAAGACCCCGATCCGCCGTGGAAAACAAAGTCTATATGATTGTGCTCCACTCCGTATTTTTCCGTTATGTATTCCTGGCTATTCTTGAGGATTTTTGGTGTTAGCTTTACATTTCCGGGTTTATATACACCGTGAACATTGCCAAAGGCCGCAGCTACGGTAAATCTCGGAGATACCTTGGAAAGTTCTTCATAGGCATAGGCCACCTCTTCCGGCTGTGTATAGAGCTTAGAATCATCTACATCTGTGTTATCTACGCCGTCTTCCTCCCCTCCGGTGATTCCTAATTCAATTTCCAGTGTCATACCCATTTTTGACATCCGGGCCAAATATTCTTTGCAGATCTCGATATTCTCTTCAATAGGCTCTTCAGACAGATCAATCATATGGGAACTGTACAGAGGCTTACCCGTTTCGGCAAAGTGTTTTTCACTGGCATCCAGTAAACCGTCAATCCAGGGAAGTAGCTTTTTAGCACAGTGATCCGTATGCAGGATAACCGTAGCCCCATAGGCTTCAGCCAGTTCGTGAATGTGCTTGGCACCTGCAACAGCGCCGGCTATAGCGGCTTTCTGCCCTTCATTAGACAAGCCTTTACCGGCATTAAACTGAGCTCCGCCGTTAGAGAATTGTATGATAACTGGAGCTTTCAGTTCGGCAGCCGTTTCCAAAACGGCGTTGATGGTACTGGACCCGATGACATTTACTGCCGGCAGGGCGAAACTCTTTTCCTTTGCGTACTTAAAAATAGCCTGTACTTCGTCGCCGGTGGCTACCCCCGGTTTGATATTGTGGGACATAGTATTCCGTGTTGGTTAACAAATGAGATGAGCCAAATGTAATAAAATAATTAGGTCTAAAAAGGATAATTGATCCCAATTTGGAAGACTGCATTGGCAAAGTTGTACTCTCTGAACCATCGCATAGACGGCTCTTCTGCAGGATTATAGGTCTTAAATCCCGTATCGACCCGGAAGACGAAATAGTTGAAATCATATCGAATACCAAAGCCGGTTCCGAGGGCGATGTCTGCCAGGGAGCTGATGCCGTTAAAAGTGGCATCTGGATCTTCCACATTGTCCCAAATATTCCAGATATTGCCGGCATCCGCGAAAATGGCACCTTTAAGACTGCCGGCCACAGGAAAGCGGTATTCCAGGTTAAAGGCCATCTTAAAGTTGGCTTCGTTAAAATCGTTCACATTGGCCGTTCGGCCCGGACCAAGTGAATAAGGAAACCAGGCCCTGTTGTCATTGGAACCCCCGCCAAAGTAGCTTCGTACAAAAGGGATGCTGTTAGAGTTGCCATATGGAATAGCGATCCCTAAGAAACTTCTGAAGGCCAGAACGTTCGTCCGTCTGAGATCCCAATGCTTAATATATTCCAATTCAGTCTTCATATATTGGGAAAATGGCACACCAAATACCAGTTGGTTCCCTACATCGTTCTCATCAAAGGGTATGATATTGGAAATAGCCGACAGAAGATTGCCCGCACTTTCCAGTTTAAACCTGAAGTTATAAAAGTCGTTGTCGTTAATACTGGCCTTATTGTTTTTTGTAAAAGTGTAATTACTGGCAAAGATCAGGTTGTTCTCAGTAAGCCGTATCCTTCGTTCCTCCAGACTTCGTACGGTTTCAAAATCGTCACTGGTAGAAGAGACGGACCCGCTTAATATGGCATCTGTAAATCCGGTAGTACCTTCAGGAATGATCAGTGCGAAAGGGATCAGAGGATCACCGGTGGGTTCATAGAAGTCTGCCAGGCTGGGTTCATCAGTATAGTCCTGGGCAACGTCATTCAGGTTGTTATAGGAGCTCTGATAGACATTGTAGTATCTGTTGGGGTTCAGGTTTCGTACAAACTGTACATTCAAAAGCTCTACCGTATGGTTTTTAAAAGTGGAAGGCGTCCAGTAGTATCCCAATATGTTGTTGAAGGTCTGTTTGTCCAGTCCGATATTTTTCTGAAATGTCGTACCCACGCTTACCCTGGTCCTCGGAAGGGAATAACGCGGTACGATGTTATCGGTGTTGACGAATGGGAATATGAATCTGGGAAAGGTGATGTTGATATCTCCGCCTATTTCTGTAAAGAACTGCTCGGTAGAACTATCGTCACTGAGAAGTCCGAAGGATCCCCTCGCATTAAGGCCGAGTGTTTCCGCACCCC
>JBPEXP010000094.1:0-2222 GCA_052031475.1 Flavobacteriaceae bacterium
ACAGCCCGTAATGGCAGCAATAAGTAAGGCTTAAAACATTATGAAAACAGCCGTTGTTATTGGCGCATCATCCGGTATGGGGCGGGAAATAGCCGTTTTACTGGCCAAAAACGGATACCAGGTGGCCATAACAGGCAGACGAAGGGTTTTGCTTGAAGAAGTGGCCCGAAATCAGCCAGAGAGTTTCTTTATCTATTCATTTGACTGCAGGAAAGCCAACAATCACGAGGAATTAGAGCAAATCAGAGAAGATTTAGGCCATATAGACCTCCTTTTTCTCAGTGCCGGCACCGGTGAGATCAATAAATCCTTGGATTTTGACATAGAAAATCATACTATATCGCTGAATGTCAAGGCTTTCACAGAGATCGTCACCTGGGCATTTAACTATTTTCAGGCCGCTAAAAAAGGTCATTTAGCCGTTATTACCTCCATTGCGGGCATCAGGGGCGGACGGGTGGCACCCGCTTATAATGCCTCCAAGGCCTATCAGATAGCCTATTTACAGGGATTAAGGCAAAGGGCACAGCGTTTAAAACTACCCGTTATAGTTACGGATATCAGAGCTGGATTTGTAGATACCGCTATGGCCAAAGGCGGCAGGCGATTTTGGGTAGTTCCGGTACAGAAAGCCAGTCGGCAGATCTACAGGCATCTTAAAAACAAGCGAAATGTGGCATATGTGAGTAAAAGATGGCGTTTAATTGCCTTATTGCTCAAAGCAATGCCTTCATGGGCTTATGAACGGCTGTAGGCCTATATTCAAGGATGATCGGAGTATAAATATTGATGGGCCCGGCATGTTGGCCCGATTCTGCTTATATTTAATATCATGTGCTACGATATAAAAACCAGCCTGGAGGCCCAGCTCAAGCGGGCCAGGCGCTACAATGACCAGGAAGCCATTGAGGAGATCGAGAAAAGACTGGCTCCATACACGGACCTTCCATTATTTCACGCTACAGGATTTCAGCATCCCAAAGTGTTCATTTACACCGATTCTGAGCCCGAAGCACCCTCTGTGGCCACCTGGGGCCTCATTCCGCATTGGGTGAAAGACGAGGTGCAAAAGAAGAAGATCTGGAATAATACACTGAATGCGCGTGGAGAAACGATCTTTGAAAAACCTTCATTTCGCTATTCTGCCAAAAACAAGCGCGCCGTAGTCTATGTTGACGGATTTTATGAACACCATCATCTGAAAGGCAAGACCTTTCCTTATCACATAAAAAGAAAGGATGGGGAACCTATGGCCTTTGCAGCCCTGTGGAGCGACTGGCAGGATCCGCAGACCGGCGAGTGGTCACAGACCTTCACCATAGTTACTACCGAGGGCAATCCCATGATGGCTAAGATTCACAATAATCCCAAGCTGGCAGGGCCGCGGATGCCACTCATCCTGCCCGATGAATTGGTAGAGGATTGGCTGAGGCCCGTATCGGATGAACTGGACGTAAAGGCGATCCAGGAATTGATCCGCTCCTATCCGGAGGAGGAATTGGAAGCCTATCCGGTTTCAAAGCTGAGGGGAAAACAATATAAAGGTAATGTGCCCGAAATTGCTGAAAAAGTAGAATACGACGAGTTGGAAGTTTAGTTCGGAAGAGTAAACAGTGGATGCAAGTACGAAAGACGAAGTACGAGGTACGAAGTACGAGGTACGAGGTACGATTTAAGAAGTACGAAGTTTTACGCCACTTGACGGTCTTCGAATAAACAAAAAACAAATGAACAGATAAACAGTTGCTGGTTGCTGGTTGTTGGTTGATCGTTGTTGGTTGGTAGCTTCTAAAGAAGAATTTCTAATTTCTAATTTTCAATATCAAATCCTCAATTAATAATCAATAATTAACAATTCTTAAGCCAACTTAGCCCTGTTCCTCTTGGTGGTGAAGTTAAGCGCCTTTTTAACTCGGCTGTTAGGCCTTCTGTAAAGACGGGCAACGGCGTTGTCTTCCTGAGCGATTTCAGTTACCATGACTACTTCGGCTTTAACGGTCTCAACTTTAACTTCAGCAGTCTTGTTCTGAGCCTGGGCAGTGATGCCGATGAAGAGGATGAAGATGATGGTTACTATTGCTTTCATAACTTGGGGCGTTTTATATAAATAAAACGGCCCCAGAGCATCTCATCCGGGATGTAATTCGTCGAAGAACCCTTATTTTTCGGTATCTGGCAAAATGTCGGTTTAAGTGCAAAAATTTATCGGTGAACGACTCAAA
>JBPEXP010000095.1:0-4079 GCA_052031475.1 Flavobacteriaceae bacterium
GTATATAGTCCGGCTACCAGTCCACCCAGGTTTCCCCACTGCCTGATCCCGTCAGCCAGGGTGATATTGGTCTTGAGAATTTTTCTGGAATCCGAGGTTTTAATTTCAATCTGAGGATGGATAACGGTGGCATACAATTCCGGTGGTGCCGGTATTCTCACGACATCCAATGGTGTATAACTTCTCACCAGGGTGAAGTCGCCATAAAGAGCCGGAGCCACATTATCTGCGTGAGCTGTTCCGCTGGCAAGCTGTTCTCCGATCATAGCAAATTCAACAAGCTGAAGCCGGCTGAAAGGATTGCCCAGCAGGTGGTTCATGGCCCAAACAGCGCCTGCTGCACTCGCAGCACTACTACCAATTCCGCTACCCGGTTTGATGATCTTCTCAATTTCTATTTCAAATCCTCCGGGATATTCACTTCGCTCTAAAAGGGCCAGGGCGGCTACGCCCGCTACATTTTTATCAGTTTTCAGTGGAAGGTCCTGACCTGTAATCCTGGTGATCCGTATACCCGGCTCTGGCACTTTGCGAACTACCATATAATCACCTATGGTGTCCAGGGCCAGGCCCAGTACATCAAAGCCGCATGAGATATTAGCGATAGAAGCCGGGCAAAAGATTCGTATGCTGTCCATACTGCTAAAAATTACCTACTCGGATGATATCTGCAAAGATACCGGAAGCCGTTACTTCAGCACCCGCACCCGCACCTTTTACCACGAGTGGTTGTTGGGTGTAACGATCCGTGTAAAATAGTACAATATTATCACTGCCTTCCAATTTGTAGAAGTCATGACCCTCAGGAATTTGCTCTAAGCCAACCTGAGCCTTACCTTCCTCAAACTGAGCTACGTATTTAAGTTTACAACCGAGTTTAACTGCATTTTTATAGAGTTCTTGAAATCTGGCTTCATTTTTCTCCAGGCTTAGATAAAAGTCTTCGTTATTTACGGCGGATAAACTTTCCTCGGGCAGAAATGAGTGATTCTCAATATCCTCAATGTTTATCAGATATCCACTTTCACGAGCCAGGATCAAGATCTTGCGCATTACATCAATACCACTGAGATCGATCTTGGGATCGGGTTCCGTATAGCCTTCTTCCTGTGCCTGGCGCACAACGCCGGCAAAACTAGTCTGCTCATTATAGTTGTTAAAAACAAAATTGAGACTACCGGAGAGCACGGCCTGAATGCGCCGAACCTTATCTCCCGATGCGATCAGATGTTTGAGCGTATCTAATATGGGCAGTCCGGCACCTACATTGGTCTCATAAAGGAAGGGTGCATTATAGGTTCTGGACACTTCTTTCAACTCAATATACTGTTGCAAGTCTGAGGAGCAGGCGATCTTATTACAGGTAACCACCGCTATATTGCTCTTTAAATAATTCAAATAAGCGGCGGCCACATCCTGGCTGGCGGTATTGTCTATGAAAATACTGTTGCGGTAATTCAAGTTGCGGATCGTCTGAAAAAATTCCGAGGTATCGGCTTTGCGACCCTCACTCAAGAGAGCTTCCCAATTTTTCAGATCCAACCCATCTTCATCAAACACCATGGTACGGGAATTGGAAATACCGATGACCCGAATATTAAGTCTCAGCTGCTTTTTAAGATAAGATCTCTGTTGGCCTATTTGCCTCAATAACTTAGAGCCTACATTGCCAACACCCATGACAAATAGGTTTAATTGCCTGATATTTTCCTCAAAAAAGGTCTCATGCAGGGAATTCAGGGCCTTTTTAACGTCTTCCTTTCTGATCACTGCAGAGATATTCCGTTCTGAAGCACCCTGTGCGATCGCGCGAATATTAACATTATTCCGGCCCAGTGTACTGAACATTTTGCCGCTCAATCCCTGGTGGCTTTTCATCTGATCGCCTACCAATGCTATGATGGCCAGATGATCTTCCCTGAGCACCGGATTAATTTTTGAGGCATCAATTTCATATTCAAAGGCCTGGTTGACGAGCGATTCCGCCGCAGGGGCATCCTTTTCATCAAGCCCGATGCATATAGAATGTTCGGATGATGCCTGGGTAATAAGAACAATGCTGATATTGGCCGCAGACAAAACCTCAAAGAATCTTTTGGATATACCCGGAATTCCAATCATACCAGGTCCTTCGAGGGTAAGCAAGCTTATATTGGGCACATGGCTGATCCCGCGTACCGTACGCTTACCGTTATTGCTGTTTTTTTCAATTCGGGTACCCGGATCCTCAGGGCGAAACGTATTCCTGATCTCAATAGGTATCTCCTTTACAAGAACAGGTTGGATGGTTGGTGGATAAAGTACCTTGGCACCAAAATGAGACAATTCCATGGCTTCTTCATAAGATATATGAGTGATCGCTTTGGCCTGCTTTACCATTTTGGGATTTGCCGTATACATACCGCTTACATCCGTCCAGATCTCAAGCATATCCGCCTCCAGGGCTGCCGCAAGTACTGCTGCTGTATAATCAGAACCGCCTCTGCCGAGTGTTGTGGCATTTCCCTCCGAAGATGAAGCCACAAAACCGGGGAGAACAGTGATTCTTTCACTGGATTCCCTGAAATATTTCTTGATCTTATTATTGGTTTCTTTAAAGCTGATTGCAGCCTTGCCGTAATTTTCGTCTGTCAGGATCAGCTGCCTGCTGTCTTTTAATGCAGCATCTAGGCCTTCTGAAATAAAGTACTCGCTAATTATAAATGAAGAGAGTATTTCGCCGTAAGAGACAATCCTATCCAGTAATCGCGGAGTGGTTTCGCCGATCAGGAAAGCCCCTTCAAGCAGGGTGTCCAAGGCGTTGAGATTCTCCTTAACCCGGCTCAATATTCCGCTGCGGTGTTTTACAGGGATCAGCGTATTGATAGCTTCCAGATGACGCCGCTCTACTTCTCTTGCTTTTTCTTCATAGGATTCATCCCTTCCGGCGGCCAATTCTGCCGCTCGGATAAGCAGGTCAGTGATGCCTCCCATAGCCGATACTACCACAAAGATCCTTTCCTTGCCTGTATGGACGATAATATCCTTTACCAGGCTGATAGATTCAGCCGAAGCTACAGAGGTACCACCAAATTTTAAAATCTTCATATTAATGCATTAAATCATTAAGGACAAAATAGAATAAGAGTATACGGACGGAAAAAGTGAAGCTTACCCCAAAGGGGTCGTAGTGGTGATTGTGGCAATGGCGAAACCAGTCTCATGAAAAGAGAACTTGTTATTAGTTATGTCCGAAATGCCGTCCATCATTCTTCTGATAAAGCCTCAAAAGTAGTACTTTTGAATACCTTATCAAATTATTCTTCAATTTTTGTCAACTAGGCATTTATTTAAAAAAATTTTTGTGGAATGAAGATTTTTAAGGCAGCCCAGCTCTATGAAGCTGATAAAATCACAATGCAAAAGCAGGATATCAGCAGTGAGCAATTGATGGAGCGAGCCGCCGTAGAAATTTTTAATTGGTTTCACAGAAAAATGCAGGGTGCCCAGGTCAAAATCCATCTTTTTTGCGGAATTGGGAACAATGGGGGAGACGGACTTGCGGTGGCGCGTCATCTTTGGGAGCACGGCTATAACATTGAAGTACATGTGGTTAGTTACAGCGAGAACAGGTCGGAAGATTTTCTCAAGAACCTGGAAAAACTGAAGGACAGGAAAATATGGCCCAATTTTCTGCAAGAAGAAACGGAGATGCCTACGATACTTCAGGAGGAAATCATCATCGACGCAATTTTCGGCATAGGGCTCAACAGGCCGCCGGCATCCTGGGTGGCAAATATTATATCTTTTATCAATAATTCAGGGGCCTTTATTGTCTCTGTGGATGTACCATCCGGTTTGTATTTGGACCGTGCACCCGAGGAGGGTTCAAAGGCTGTATTAGCCAATTATGTGCTTAGTATCCAGGCGCCAAAACTTATTTTTTTCCTTCCGCAGACAGGTCTTCACGTGGAGCAGTGGGAAGTCTTAGACATCGGGATGGACCGGGCTTTTCTCCAAAGAGAGGAAACAGATTTTCAACTTGTGGGAAAGGCTGAGGTTTTACAATGGTATAAGCCTAGAAAACGCTTTACACATAA
>JBPEXP010000096.1:0-1604 GCA_052031475.1 Flavobacteriaceae bacterium
ACCTCTTCCCTGATACGCTCAACAGTAGCTTCTTTACCTAACTCATTGTACTCGGTACAGACTTCCGTAGTAATGGTGAAGCCTGGTGGTACCGGTATGCCCAGGGCACTCATTTCGGCCAGGTTGGCACCTTTACCCCCTAATAAATTACGCATACTGCCATTGCCATCGGCCTGTTTATTTCCAAATTTGAATACCCGGGATTTTACTTCTATCGCTGTGGTCATGTTCTGTAGTATTAGAAGAATTTTCAATCACCGAAAGTACTTGGTTTATGAGCCCTTTTACATGACAAATATCATATTTGGCATTTTGAATAATCGAATGCTACCTAGGTCACAAAGACGCCTTCAATGATCAGGTTCATGAAGGGCTGTAAAAAGGAAAGCCATTCAGCTCATTGCTTGTACTTATGGAATGTCTATGATAGCTTCGCCGAATTGATAGGTAAGGGTCAGATTCCATAAGAAATCCTTTCCATCAATGTTGGTAGACAGGGCCTTGTTCATATTGGTGGAAAGCGTCAAGGGGAAATTGATTTTGGAGAGTTTGAAAACTGATGTTAAATAATAGCCCTCGCCGTCCCCAAATGAGTTGAGATAATAGACTTGTGGGATAATTTCCATGTAAAGAGTAGGGGAGACTCTTAATCCGGTGAATTCGGCATTGAGCGTCAGAAAATGTAAAGGCGTGTTGTTGTCTATGTCAAAACCACGGGAGGTCAGGTAATAAATCCCCAGGCTCAACTTTTCAGAGAATTCGTAACTGGGAGCAAGCTCTGCTGTCAGATATCTTTCTGCCTCAATCGCGTCTTCGCCCTGATCATCCTGGATCCTGGCAAAATTCAATCCCAGATGTGCACCGGAACGCAATTTAAATTTTCCCTCATTGAGGATCCTGTATCTCAGCCAGTAGATCTGATACCAGGGCCTGCCTTCTTCCAGGGAGAAAGCTAACTCCGGTTCAAAACTGAAGTTCCCTTTTTGCAGTGTCAGGTTTAATATAGCTGCAGCTTGTTCCAGGGAAAAGCTCGGTACCAGCGAGATTCCATTGTTAGTAACGGCTGCTGAACCCGATATCTGTAAGGGCTGCCTGGAACCAGAATTATCCTGGGCCCATATGGGAGCAATTTGAACTCCAAAATAAACTAAACAAAGTAGGAATCTCTTTTTCATCCCAGACCTATTTCCAGACTAAGTAGGTGCCCTATGCAAGGTAGAAGGCCTTTTTATAGCTGATCTGCCACCAGATCAGACAAAAACCGCCTTCCCTGACTGCTGCTTGATTCGGTAGAGATATGGGGCTTTATGTGGCGCTCCGGTATAGAGCTTTTCCAATCTTTCGAGGACGTCCAGGTCCAGTATTTTTTTTTGGAAATTGTTTCTGCGAAAAGGACGATCATAAACAGCTTCATACACTTTCTGAAGCTCCTTCATCGTAAATTTTTCCGGTAGTAGATGGAAGGCAAGTAGCTTGTCGTCTAAATTCAATTGTAGCGCCTTTCGGGCCCACTGAATTTGTTCCTTGTGATCCATGATCATTTGTGGTATTTCATCAATAGGATACCATTTTATGGATTGGTCCATCTTACTTATGGAGGGCAC
>JBPEXP010000097.1:0-4671 GCA_052031475.1 Flavobacteriaceae bacterium
CAGCACTAAAGATGACTTCTTCATTCGGATTTTGGGATTACTTCATATTTATCGCCTATGCCTGCCTGATTCTAGGAGTTGGGCTCTATGTTTCGAGGGATAAAAAAGGGCATCAAAAAAATGCGGAGGATTACTTTTTGGCCGGTAAATCCCTGCCCTGGTGGGCCATAGGTGCTTCTCTGATCGCAGCCAATATATCCGCAGAACAATTCATCGGGATGTCCGGCTCAGGATTTGCAGTAGGACTTGCAATTGCTTCCTATGAATGGATGGCAGCGGTTACCCTCCTGATCGTTGGCAAATTCTTCCTGCCCATTTTTATAGACAAAGGCCTTTACACTATTCCCGAATTTGTTGAAAAACGCTATTCCACCAACCTTAAAACTATCTTGGCCGTATTCTGGATAGCTCTCTACATTTTCGTCAATTTAGCCTCCGTTCTATACCTGGGGGCCCTTGCCCTGGAAACGATCATGGGCATACCCATGGTCTACGGTGTAATTGGGCTTTCCATGTTTGCCGCGGCTTATTCCTTATACGGCGGACTATCGGCAGTGGCCTGGACAGATGTCATCCAGGTGGTCTTCCTTATACTAGGAGGTCTGATTACCTCCTACCTTGCATTGAACGCCGTTTCTGGCGGCCAGGGAATTTGGGCCGGGATGACAACCATCTACGAAGCGGTTCCTGAAAAATTTGTCATGATCCTCGACAAATCGAACCCGGAATACAAGAATTTACCGGGACTGGGTGTTTTGTTAGGTGGTATGTGGGTGGCCAATCTTTACTATTGGGGGTTTAACCAGTACATCATTCAGCGAACCCTGGCAGCCAAATCCCTACGAGAATCTCAGAGGGGTATCGTATTTGCGGCTTTCTTAAAGATCCTTATACCGTTTATCGTGGTTATTCCGGGAATTGCAGCCTATGTAATGGTCAACGACCCGGCTATCATGGATCGCCTCGGCGATATGGCCACTCATAACATTCCATCTCTTGCGCAGGCAGACAAAGCCTATCCCTGGCTTTTGCAGTTTCTTCCTATTGGGCTTAAAGGGGTGGCCTTCGCAGCACTGGCCGCGGCAGTGGTTTCTTCATTGGCCTCGATGCTCAATTCTACCTCCACTATATTTACCATGGATATATATCGCCAATATGTAGAAAAGAATGCTTCTGATAAACGGACGGTAAATGTGGGGCGAATTTCTGCTGCGGTCGCATTGATCATCGCCTGCATCATGGCTCCATTACTTGGCGGTATAGACCAGGCATTTCAATTTATACAGGAGTATACCGGGCTGGTTAGCCCAGGGATTCTGGCTGTATTTGTTATGGGTCTGTTCTGGAAAAAGGCTACCAATAAGGCAGCCATCGTAGGGGCATTGGCCTCAATACCCATAGCCCTGTACTTTAAAGTAGGCCAAAATGGATGGTCAGATAGTCCCTTCTTTGTGAATATTCCGTTTTTAGACCAAATGGGCTATACCACCTTAATTACTATGGGGGTCATCGTTCTGGTAAGCCTTTCACAGAACAAGGGAGAGGATGATCACAAGGGTATTCCGCTCACCAGGGAATTATTCAAGACAGGACCGAGGTTTAATATCGGCGCCTTCACGGCACTACTCATTATAGCGGTGATCTATGCGCTCTTCTGGAACTAAAGCAGATGAATAAAACCCACTAAAATGCTAATCGGTCAGTGTCTAAATCACCTACCGGGCAGTTTTAATTTAGGACAGGAAATCAGCTTGTTAGATCGTTAAACAGCTAACATTCATTGGTCTTTTATTTATATTTCCTAGGAGTTTCCTTATCTTGCGCACCTATTTTTAGGCTGGGTCATGAGACGGATTCTGGGGTTGATACTTATCTTTTCTTTACTCTTCATTGCCTGCGAGACTACGGAGCCAAAACTCTTTGTAAAGCTCCCTCCCTCACATACCGGGATCAACTTTGCCAACCATTTAGAAGACAGTCCGGAACTCAACATCCTCACCTATCTCTACTATTACAACGGAGCCGGAGTGGCCGCGGCAGACTTCAATAATGACGGGCTGATAGATTTATATTTTACTTCTAACCAGGGCAGAGACAGATTGTATCTCAATGAGGGCGGTATGAAGTTTAATGATGTTACAGAATCGGCAGGTATTGCAGACGTGACCAGTTGGTCCACAGGTGTAACCTATGCCGATATTAATGGAGACGGATGGCTGGATATCTACGTATGCAAGGCCAGTGGTTACAGGTCGCTGAGCGGTCAGAATTTGCTTTATATCAACAAGGGAGTAAATGACCAGGGTATTCCTTTATTTGAAGAAAAGTCTGCTGATTACGGGCTCAACTTCGCAGGCTTGTCAACACAGGCGGCATTTTTAGACTATGACCTGGACGGGGACCTGGACATGTTCCTGATGAACCATTCCGTACACCCTAACAGGGCTTATGGGCGGGGAAGCCAGCGGGAAACATTTGATCAGCGATCCGGCGACAGGCTTTTCAGGAATGAAAATGGTTTATTTGTGGATGTTTCTGCCGAAGCCGGAATTTTTCAGGGCAAGATCGGCTATGGTCTGGGACTGGGTGTGTCTGATGTGAATTCAGACGGCTATCCGGATATATACATCGGCAACGATTTCTTTGAGAATGACTACCTTTACATCAACCGGCAAGACGGAACTTTTAAGGAAATCATTTCCGAGGATCCTACCAGACTGGGACATACAACCCATTATTCCATGGGCAATGACCTCGCCGATGTAAACAATGATGGACTGGTGGATATTGTGAGTCTGGACATGTTGCCGGAAGACCTGGAGACCTACAAGGCATCCGGATTAGAATTCGCTTATCCTACCTACCAATTCTATCTTCTCAATGGTTATGCCCCGCAGTATATGCAAAATACCCTGCACTTAAATCTGGGCGACGCAACCTTTAGTGAAATCGGGCATTTATCGGGTATAGCAGCCACGGAATGGTCATGGAGTGCCCTGTTGGCCGATTTTGACAATGACGGACTCAGGGACCTCTTTATTTCCAATGGCATTAAAGGAGCTACCAATAATATGGATTTTGTGAACTTCATTTCTAATGAGGAAATCCAGCGCAGTATAGACAGGGGAATGACGGAAGCTGAAATGGATCTCATTGACAAGATCCCGGAAACCAAAGTTGCCAACTACTTTTACCAGAATATCGGGGACCTGAAATTTAAGGATGTCAGCCACCAATGGCATGATGCCCAGCCATCGTTTAGTCATGGCAGTGTATATGCAGACCTGGATAACGATGGAGATCTTGACCTGGTGGTGAATAATGTTGATGAAGAAGCCTACATCCTGGAGAATAATCTTGAAAGTCAAAACAATTATATCCAGGTTCAACTGAAGGGCACAAGGGGTAATAGCTACGGGATCGGCTCAAAAGTAACCATCTTCGCCAATGGCTCAGTACAGTTTGCCGAGAATCAGTCGACACGGGGATATCTATCGGCCGTGCCGCCTGTGCTGCACTTTGGACTTGGGTCCGCCACCCGGATCGATTCACTCATAGTCGAATGGCCCGGTGGTACATATCAAAGTGTAGTGAATCCGGAACTCAACCAGAAGTTGATCCTGAATGAAAGTAATGCAAAGCTCAGGAAGCACAGGCCTGAAAGTGATGCCCTAAATAAACAGCTGTCAAAAAAAGATAGTATTATTCCATTTATTCATAAAGACCTCACATCCATCGAATTTAACAGGGACCCCCTGGTGCCTTTCGCCAGTACCAATGAAGGCCCTGCACTGGCAGTGGCCGATGTAAACGGAGACGGATTAGAGGATGTTTTTATGGGCGGTGCCAAAAGACAACCCTCTGCTCTGTTTATTCAGGAAGTTGATGGCAGTTTTATTTCAGTACAGGAGGATCTTTTTAAGTTGGATGAGAAGAATGAGGACGTTTCAGCCTGCTTTTTTGATGCAAATGCCGATGGGCAGCAGGATCTGATCGTTCTTAGCGGTGGGAATGAATACCGGGGTGGCACCGAATTACAGCCTCGACTATACATGAATAATTCAGGTGTTTTAACTAAGAGCCTTACTGCTTTTAGCGGTATCTCGTTGAATGCCTCGGCCGTTGCGGCAGCAGACTTTGATGGAGACGGAGACTTGGATTTGGCTATCGGGTCTGACCTGGTACCCTGGGAGTTTGGTAAAACACCCCAGCAGTATTTATTTGAAAATAAAGGAGACGGATCTTTTGAGGACGTTACCGATCAATTCGCAGCTGAGTTCCGCCTGGCCGGCAATATAAAAGATTTGATGTGGCAGGACCTGGATGGAAACGGCTATCCGGATCTTATCGTTGCGGGTTACTGGATGCCTATCAGGATTTATATGAATTCAGGAAGGGAAATGAAATTAGCTAATAACAATGGTCTTGAAAAAAGCCATGGTTGGTGGAGCTCTGTAAGCGCAGCAGATATAGATAAAGACGGCGACCTGGATATCATTGGGGGCAATTTTGGTGAGAATAGCCTGCTGAAAGCCTCCGAAGCTGAACCCGTATCACTTTATCGAATGGATTTTGACCAGAATGGCAGCATTGAAGCTTTGGTCACCTACTACAAATCAGGCCAGGAAACACCTCTTGCATCCAAAGACGAGCTGGTAAAACAAATGCCTT
>JBPEXP010000098.1:0-3199 GCA_052031475.1 Flavobacteriaceae bacterium
TTTGTAACTCCCAGCACGATCAATTTTCATATACAGAATATCTATCTCAAGCTGGATGTCAATTCCAAATCTGAGGCATTACGCAAGATCCGTGAACTTGACTACGCCTCGTAGAGCTTGACTCAAAAACCGGTGTGTTCACTTTTTTGGTGAATCGCAGGGTTTGTTTATGGTTGGAAGGCAGCTTCGGTGAAGCTGCCTTTTTTAATTCCTACCACTAATATTATTTGAAATAATTCGAAAACGGCTTGCAAATATTACTTGCTGGCCTGCCATTTAGACCAGGTCTTTCCAAAATCATGGCTTTCGAACCAATTATTTGAAGAACATTCGGTGTACAGGATACTTTGGTCTTTACCGGGAAAGAAACGGTTGCAATCTCCCCTGGGGAGGTCGCGAACTTCCCACTGATCGCTGTGGTGGTCCTTAATGTATAAATAGGCCGGACGCTTAGCAGTCGCATTGAGTTTCAGATCCGGACCCAGTATCAGTTTTTCGGGGGTTTCGGTAACCATGGTAACTCTTTTAACGTCGTCTGAAAGAGTCACTTCTTCGAAATGGATTTGGGATCTGGAAGACTTCAACAGAAGTTTTTGTTTCCCGGTAGCCTTGGAATATATGTATAGATTTTGCTTGCCTTCATAAAAAGTAGGATAGGAAGCTGCACTGAAGAATTTGCCCATCTCAGATTTTCCGTTGTTGAATTCCTTTTGTGCCTTCCAATCGAACTGATCATCGGCAGAGAAGATGTCAAAATGATTGTCTATAAGCAGGAACTGCTTGTCTACCATGTAAAGGTTAGGCAGTGTTTCCAGTCCCTCAGGCATCGGCATGAAGTCCAGTCCGTTTTTATCCCCATATAGGAAACTGCCGTTAGCCAGGGTACAAATCAGTTTATCGCCCTTCAGGCTCATATGTTCGATCTGCTGATAGGAGGGAGTGGGAACCAGGCTGTAATCTACAATAGTTCCATCCGCATCGCGCTCTAAATTTATTACGATGCCAAGGGTAGCATAAGTGTATATCACGCTTTTCTTTTCACTGGCCTTTTGACGGTCTACGAGGGTCTTGGCATAGGCTTCCACCATACTGTCTATGGTGCTTTTCTTTAAAAAGTTCCACGCCGGTTGTAGAGCGTCAAGATTGGCGGCATATTCGGGCTTATAGGTTCGGATATACTGCTTTACATCTACCGTATTGTCTACTTTGAGGGTCATGATCTTCATGGAAGAAGTATCCTCACGTACCAGAAAGATCTGTCCGCCGTTGGTAACCGTTCCGGCTTTGATCATAAATGACTCTTCAAAGGGGATCTTCATGAATTTATTATATCCGAAATCCTTGCCTTTCAAATGCAGGGCCACTAGTTCATACTCGCCTTCCTTCAATTCCAGGTTGATAAAGCTGTTACGCATAGCAAAGATCTGTTCGCTGCTCGATTTAGCCTTACCCATAAAAGTTTGCTTCTGGTAGATGATCTCGATGCTGGTGCCTTTTGAAAATGATTCGTTGTTCCATGAAAATTGGATAGACAGGATCCCTTTATTGTCTTCTGTCGCAACACTTTCAGCCTTGTCAGTTGCATAAAGACTACTAGTCCCAGCAAGGAGCATGGCAAAAAACAGCAATTTTGAGGTTAGCTTGATAATACTTCTAATCATGATTGTGCATTTTTAAAGAAAAAGGCCAGAGAGAATCCCAAAAATTGGTTCTTCCATGAGTCCGGACCTTCCGTATTGATAAGATTTGATATGCCTTGGTAATAGTTAATTCTGAATTTTATAAGTTGATTGAGCCGGATGCCGGTTCCTATCGAAAATCCGGAGGTAAACCTTTTTATGTCTCCTTCCTCATTACCTATGGTTAACTCCACAGGGTTGTCATCAATGCGGGTAATGGCTCTGAAATTGTATTCAAAACTTAATCCTCCGTCAAAAAACAATTTTAATCTCTCACCACTTAAATCCACGTCATAGCCCAATGAAAGTGGTACATCAAAGCTGTTTACGGCCCAGGTTTCCTCTGCAAAACGAAACCCTTTTTGCATATAAAGTCCGCCTATGCCTGCATGCAAGTGCTTGCCTATCGAGTATTCTCCCCGATATCCTACCCGGGGTCCCCAGGCAGTGCTGGTGTTAATGTTCTCATTTTCTACATTGAGGTCGCCATTCATCATATTAGCCCCAAGTTCAAAGCCGTGGATCATCTGGGCCTGCGAGGCCAGGCAGCAAGTAATAAAGCATAGGACGAAAAGGAATCGTGTCATCTTGTAGGTTGGTTCGATCGGGTTAAAATTTGCAGGACAAGGATTCAATTCAGTATCAAAGCCCCAGAGTATTAACGAATTGTATGTATAATTAGTATGGCCTAAACCGTGCCCTTTTGTTCCGGGCATGCTCTTCTCCAGCTAAATTCTAACTGGTTTTACGGTCTGAGTATACCCGGTTTTATTTTGTAGAATTTAGGACTTACTTTTGCCCAATGGACGAATGGTATCATTACGTACTGCTGGTGGGCGTTGGCTTTGTAGTAGGATTCATCAATACCGTTGCCGGCGGTGGTTCGCTGATCTCCCTTCCGATCCTGATCTTCCTGGGTCTGCCACCCAGCGTGGCCAATGGCACCAACCGCGTAGCCATTGCCATTCAAAATGCCACCGGGGTTTTGGGTTTTAAATCCAAAGGCATTAGTACTTTTCCTTTCAATATCTATTTGGGGATTGCCGCGTTGTTCGGAGCCATCATAGGGGCACAGATCGCCGTAGATATCAAAGGCGAGACTTTTAACAGGATCCTGGCCATCATCATGGTCATAGTGGTTCTTATTATTGTATTTAAGCCCAAAATAGACGTAAGCGAAATGGCCGAACGCCTTACCGGCAAATATCTGTGGCTGGGTGTTCTGGCCTTTTTTATTATGGGGATATACGGCGGTTTTGTCAATGCGGGGATTGGTTTTGTGATTCTGTTATTTTTGCACTACGTCAACCGTATGTCCCTGGTGCGCGCCAACGCTACCAAGGTTGCCGTGGTATTTACCTATACCCTTGCAGCTTTGGCGGTATTTATCTATAACGATAAGGTCTTGTGGCAGGTGGGATTGGTCCTTGCTGTGGGGAATGCTACCGGGGCCTGGTTTTCCAGCCGGATATCCGTGGATAAGGGCGATAACTACGTCAAGGTATTTCTGATCGTCATGG
>JBPEXP010000099.1:0-5720 GCA_052031475.1 Flavobacteriaceae bacterium
GGGAACCAATCCGAGATGGTATAGAGGTCAGCGATACGATAACAGGTAATTGTTTTCCACGGGCTTTCCGGAGTTTAGAACTCCTTTTGGCAGCGAGTCTCAGACTGTGGTAAATTGAAAAAGGTAATTCTTTGACCAGTTTCATCGAGGGAGGGCATCAGTTTAGTCAGAGGCCAAATCTTCTGGATTGTCCATCTAAATTTAAATTGCCACAAATATAGTTCAGACAACTTTTATATTTTTGTAGGATGCCGTCACCAATCATGAACAGGCCCAGGATTTCGGTAGTCATCAGCACCTACAATTCAGAAGAGTGGCTTCAGAAAGTGCTCTGGGGCTTTAATGTCCAGACCTTTAAAGACTTTGAAGTAGTCATTGCCGATGATGGCTCCGGGCCGGACACCGGCGAACTCATCAAGCAAATGCGGCACGAAGTCTTTTATAACATAATACATGTTTGGCAGGAGGACGACGGCTTCCAGAAATCCCGGATCCTCAATAAAGCTGTAAAAGCCTGCAATGCAGACTACATTATTATGACCGACGGGGATTGCATTCCCCGGGAAGATTTTGTGCAGGTGCATTACATCAACAAGGAGAAAGGGTATTTTATTTCCGGGGGCTACTATATGCTGCCGATGAACATCTCTAAAATGATCACCCGGGAAGATATTATCCACCAGAATTGTTTCAATATTAACTGGTTGAAAGAGAAAGGAATACCAAAAACTTTTAAGAACAATAAATTGACTTCCAAGGGTCTGATTTCCAAATTCTTCAATACAGTAACGCCAACCAATGCCAGCTGGAACGGGCATAATTCCTCGGGCTGGAAAAAAGACATCCTCAATGTCAATGGTTTTGATGAAAGAATGCAGTACGGCGGACAGGACCGGGAATTAGGTGAAAGACTATTCAATTTTGGTATTAAGTCCAAGCAACTGCGCTATAGCGCGGTCTGCGTACACCTCGATCATAAAAGGGGATACAAGACCCCTGAATCTATCCAGAAAAATCAGGCGATCAGAAAAGAAACCCGTAAACAAAAAAGGGTCTGGACCTATTACGGCATCACCAAATAATAGGCAATTTCGTTCTTGGCCTCCAGTTGCTTTAATTCCCTGTAGCGTTCAAAGACACCCAGCGCGTTGAGATAGCAAATGATCCTGCCCTTCTTTCCATCCAGGAATCCCAGGCGCAGGATATAATGGTTAAAAAACTTCCAGGCGGGTTTGAGGATATAGAAGAAATAATTGAAGTTATTTTCCTTGTAAAAGTCTTCCATGGCCTTCAGCTGGCCGTATCGGAGCATCTTACCTTTGTAATCTTCGTAATTCTTATAGCAGTAGTGAATCAACTTCTCTTTCAGGATGCCTGAACTGCCGTCTATTTCCAGTGTTTCGTGTACTATTTTTTTGTCTGAGAATCGGGCCTTGCTCTTCCTGAAGAGCCTGTAATTCTTGTCTGTCTGCCAACCGCTGTATCGCAACGGCTGATCCTGGAACATGAATTGACGATAGAACCAATATGCTACATGGCTCTCATCACTGTTGACCGTTTGAATGATCTCCTGCTTCAAATTCTCAGGGACCACTTCATCTGCATCCAGGAATAGGATCCAGTCATTGGTGGCCTGTTGCAGGGCATAAGATTTTTGAAGGGTAAAATTTTCAAAAGGGTGTTGCAAAACCTTTACTTTGGGATGGGAACGCAGGTATTCATAAGTCCCGTCCGTACTGTAGGAATCAACCACGATTATTTCATCCGCAAAATCTACGGAGCTTAAACAATTTTCAATGTAACCGATTTCGTTATAGGTGATTACGAGAGCCGTGATTTTATTTTCGGTTTTGCTCATCTTAATTTAAGGTTTTGGCAAGGTTTGGATTTGGTTTTAAGATTATAACAAAAAAACTTTTAATAAATTGTGTTCCATAAATATTTTCCTACAAAGTTATACAGCCACGTCATAAGTCCTCAGAGCGTCGTTCAGCGAGGTCTTTTTATCTGTACTTTCCTTTCTTTTGCCGATGATCAGCGCACAGGGAACCTGGTAATTTCCCGCGGCGAATTCTTTAGTGTAACTACCTGGTATAACAACTGAACGGGCCGGAACCCTACCTCTGTGTTCAACAGGAGAGGGTCCTGTAACATCTATGATTTTTGTAGAAGCGGTAAGGACCACATTGGCTCCCAATACGGCTTCGCGCTCTACCCTGACGCCTTCAACAACGATGCAACGACTGCCGATAAAGCAATTATCTTCAATGATAACGGGACTTGCCTGAAGGGGTTCCAGAACGCCTCCGATGCCCACACCACCGCTCAGGTGGACGTTTTTACCAATTTGCGCACAACTGCCCACCGTGGCCCAGGTATCTACCATAGTGCCTTCGTCCACATAAGCTCCGATATTTACATAACTGGGCATGAGTATGGTACCTTTGGAGATGTAGGAACCATGTCTGGCGACAGCATGGGGTACCACCCTGATCCCTTTGGTCTGGTAATTCCTTTTCAGGGGGATTTTGTCGTGATACTCAAAAATGCCAACCTCAAAAGTCTCCATTTTTTGAATGGGGAAATACAGGACAACGGCCTTTTTTACCCATTCATTTACCTGCCAATCGCCATCGACAGGCTGGGCACAGCGCAAACTGCCTTCATCAAGAAGATCGATTACCTGGCGAATCGCCTGCTGGACCTTTTCTTCCCTGAGCATTTCCCTTTGCTCCCAGGCCTGATTGATTGTTTCTTTCAGTTCCTTCATGCTGCCCTTTTGAAATTTCGGCAAAGATACACGCATTGCCCTAATTATAAACTCAAAATTATACGGATATGATTTTATGGGCTATTTTTGCAAACAAAAAAGTTTGGGCAGGATTGTCGCTTTAGATTACGGGAAGGTCCGCACGGGTATTGCGATCACAGATGAATTGCATATGATCGCCTCCGGACTTTGTACCGTGCCTACTTCTTCGCTTCTTAATTTTTTGAAAGAGTATCAGAAAAAAGAAACGATCGATCGTTTTGTAGTTGGCGAGCCAAAGCAAATGGACCATTCGCAATCAGAATCAGAGCCTCTTATCCAGGATTTTCTGGTGAAATTGCAAAAGTCATTCCCCGGCATCCCCATTGAGCGTCAGGATGAGCGATTTACCTCCAAACTAGCAATGCGCAGTCTGTTGGAAAGCGGGGTTAAAAAAAAGCACCGCCGGGATAAATCCCTGATAGACGAAATTAGTGCAACCCTGATCTTACAGGCCCATTTGGAAAAATTTTGAATAATATGACCTTACCTATTGTAGCCTATGGTGATCCCGTTCTCAGGAAGAATTGCAAGGAGATCACTGAAGACTATCCCGAACTTGAAACTTTGATCGCCAATATGTGGGAGACCATGTATAAGGCTAATGGCGTGGGACTTGCCGCTCCTCAAATTGGCCTGCCCATCCGGCTTTTTGTCATTGACACGGGACCATTTGCAGACGATGAGGATTTTACCCCCGAAGAGCAGGAGGCATTGAAGAATTTCAAACAGGTTTTTATAAACGCCCAAATGATCGAAGAACAGGGTAAGAACTGGTCTTTTAATGAAGGATGCTTGAGTATTCCTGACATCAGGGAAGACGTTTCGAGGAAGGATACGATCACCCTGCGTTTTATGGATGAAAATTTTAAAGAACACACTGAGGTATTTGACGGTCTGCTGGCAAGAGTGATACAGCACGAATACGATCACATAGAAGGTATTCTTTTTACCGATAAGCTCTCATCACTCAAAAGAAGACTCCTAAAGGGAAAATTGAACAATATTTCCAAGGGAAATATCGAAGTGGACTACAAAATGCGTTTTCCGGCTCTTAAAAAAGGCCGGTAAGACCAGACAATTCAAACAATATTCAAATATTTGCCTTCAAATAATCAGATTACATGAGTTTAGATAAGATACTCTCCATTGGTGGCAAACCAGGTCTTTACAAATTGCTTACCCAGACCAGGACAGGCTTTGTGGCCGAATCGTTGATCGACAAAAAGAGGATCACTGTGGGCCTTCACAACAACGTAAGCCTGCTTTCTGAGATCGCCATCTATACCTTGGAAAAGGAACTCCCGCTAAGTGAAGTATTCCTCAAGATCAAGGAAAAGGAGAAGGGCGGCAAGACATCGGTGGGTCCTAAAGAAGATAAGCTCAAGCTAGAAGAATACTTCTTCGAACTGGTACCGGACTATGACGAGGATCGCGTATACCCGAGCGATATCAAGAAAGTCATCCAATGGTATAACCTTCTTCACGACAATGGGATCAGGGATTATGATTCCACATCAAATAATACGGAAGAGGAATAGCTCAGCTCAATCCAAGGTAATATCCTTGTAGGTGTACTTGCTTTCTACCCAGTTGATCAGTGGTGAGCGGTAAAATTGAACATTGTTTTTTTCCAGGAAAGGCGCCTGGTTGCCAAGCCGTAGCTTGTAATCTTCCCAATCCCTGTTTTCCGGTAAGGTCCAGCTTAATTCGCTATAACCGATGACTCTCGGAAAGGCGAGATATTCCAGTTCACTCATGTTGCTTATAGTTTCTGACCATAAGGGGGCCTCTATTCCCAAAATAGCTTCCCTGGGTATTTGGGGCGTGTATTTTTCCGGACTCCAATTGTACGCAGTATCTACCGGTATATATGCGGCCCAGTGAAGTCCGTGTTTAGACAAGGTGTCGTACTGCATGTCCAGGTAGGCCTTTTTTGCAGGAGACATGATCACCTTCATCCCTTTGGCCACGGCCTCGGCTGCATTCTCCTCACTGGCCCAGAACTGAGCAATAGAACTGCTGTCTACATCTGCTGTGGCGATTTCATCCCAGCCAATCATTATTTTTCCATGCTTCTGTACGATCTTCTCAACCCGGTTCACAAAGTAGATATAGTCGTTCTTTTTGGTCGCATGGCTTTCATCACCTCCAATGTGGAAGTATGGTCCCGGGGTTATAGCCGAGATCTCCCGGACTACGTCATCAATAAAGGCGTAGACCGTATCCGAACGGGTGTTAAAAGTGCTGAATCCTACTCTGGTACCCTCGTATAATTTAAGCGGCTTGCCGGTACCATCCAGGATAGGGTAAGATACCGAGGCCGCATTGGTATGTCCGGGCATATCTATTTCCGGTACTACCGTCATATGGTGTGCCGCTGCGTACTGAACGATATCAGCGTATTCCTCCTGTGTGTAGTAGCCGCCGCTTTCACCACCTACTTCAGTACTACCCCCGATTTCGGTGAGCTTCGGCCAGGATTTGATCTCAATCCTCCAACCCTGGTCGTCCGATAGATGCAGGTGAAGTACGTTGATCTTGTAATAGGCCAGAAGGTCGATATACTTTTTCACATCTTCGACGCTAAAAAAATGCCTGCTTACATCAAGCATGGAGCCCCTGTATCCAAATGCGGGATAATCCGTAATTTTTCCTGAGGCCACAGGCCAAATAGGTCTGTTTGCCAAGGTGTCATTGCTTACTTCGGGGATCATTTGCCGAAGGGTCTGAACGCCCCTGAATGCCGCTTCGGCCGTAGCGGCGGTTAACAAAATACTGTCTCTGTTCACCAGTATTTGATAGGCTTCCGGACCATCAGCAACCAGGCTGTCACTTTGATTAATATAAATAACACGGTTTATTGCATGGGATTCCGATTCATTGACCGGCAGCACTAATCCTGTCTTAT